>JBCCLX010000004.1:0-27448 GCA_039026635.1 Pseudomonadota bacterium | reverse complement strand
TTACCATCGGGTGTGCGCGATAAAAATTACCCTTCCTCCTCCCGAGTGATGGCAATCACTTGCGTATGGCAGGGATTCGCCTGAGAGTTGCGCAGGGTCAACTCGAGGCAGCGCTCCCATGCTCGGTCAAGCAGAGCCAGACTTTCCTGAGGATGCCCCGTCTGGGGAGGACTTACGGCATCATCCCGGCTTCATGGCGCTCGTGCAGGCCACGGAGCCGAGCTTTGAGGGTACCGGGTCTCAGGCCCGCGAAGTACCCGTCCGCTGGGACCAGGTCCTGACGGAGGCGGAAGGGCTGATGGCGGTAGGCCGCGATTTGCGGCTACTGGTCATCGTCGTGCGCGGGCTGATCCATACGGAGGGCATGCGTGGCTTTACCACCGGTCTCTCCCTGATCACCGATAGCCTCGACGCGCATTGGGAGACGATCCATCCGGGGCTGCGGGCCGGTGGCGCGCCGCAGGAACAGGCGCTGCGTCGGCTGAATGCGCTGCGCGATCTGGAGAGCGATCGCTCCGTCTTCGGTGATCTGACGGGGCGGGTCTATTTCCAGCTGCGTGGTCTAGGTCCGCTGACCGGGACTGAGATCGCTCAGGCGGCCATGTCCGTGCATGAGGTCACGACCGAGCGCGCATCCGGCCTGTCGGAGGCGGATAAGGCCAAGATCGCTGGTGAGCATGGAACGTTGATCGATCGCGTTCGTGCAGGGCTCGCTGCCTCCCGCGATCAGGAGCCGGGGGCGCTTGAGGATTTGGTGGCGGCCACCGGCGAGGCGCGGGCGGCACTGGCCCGGCAACACAAGGTGCTGGCGGAAAGGCTGGAGGGGGCCAGTGCGCCCCTGCCGCGGCTCGACCGTTTCTTGGAGCGGTTCGAGGCGGCGCTGGCGGGTGTGGCTGGCCCTGCAACCGAGGGCGCTGGCGAGGAGGCAGACGGGACCGCCGTGCCCGGTGGTGCTGTCGCCACCGGCGCGCCAGCCCCGGCCGCTGGCGGTGTCCCCGGTCGTGTGAACAGCCGCGAAGACGCGATGGCTGCGATCGACCGCATTATCGAGTTCTTTGAGCGGACCGAGCCTTCGAGCCCGATCCCCCATGTCGCCCGGCGCCTGCGCCGGATGATCCCGATGACCTTCCTCGAGTTGATGGAGGAGGTCGCGCCCAGTGGTGTGAAGGAGTTCCGCTCGCTGGCCGGACTGAAGCCCGAGCCGACGACGGCCCGGAAGGAGAAGGAAAAGTAGATGAGCGAGAGCAAACAAAAGGTCATTGAGCGCAACCGCGCGCCCCGCGTCCAAATCGCCTACGACGTGGAGACCTACGGGAGCCCGACGACCATCGAGCTGCCTTTCGTGATGGGCGTGATGGCGGGTCTGTCGGGGTCGTCGGAGACCAAGGAAGCCACCCGCCCGCTGAACGATCGCAAGTTCGTCGACGTCGATGCGGGCCGCTTCCCGGCCTTTATGGAGGCCATCGCGCCGCGGGTGAAGGCACGGGTCAAGAACACGCTGCCGGGTGCGGAAGAAGGCGCCGAGGAGCTGGCCGTCGATCTGTCCTTCAAGAACATGGGCGATTTTGCGCCGGACAAGGTCGCCGAGCAGGTGCCCGTCCTCAAGGAAATCATGGATATGCGCCGCCAGCTCGTGGAGCTCCTCGGCTTCATGGATGGGCGCGTGGATGCGGAGAAGCGCATCGCCGAGCTTCTCGCCAATAAGCCGCTGCTCCAGCAGATGGCCGACGAAGCTGCCAAGTCCGGCGGCGGCGACAACAGCTGACGGCAGGAGGGCGAGACATGGCAGAGACCGAACAGACCCAAGGTGCCGGCGCTGCTGGCGAGGAAGTGACGATCAGCGATTTCGAGAAACTCCTCGCACAGGACTTCCGGATCAAGGACGAGGACGATGCGGGTGCCGCAAAGCTCAACGAGCTGGTCCGCAACCTCGCTGTTGCCGCGCAATCGAGCAGTGACGGCCAGTTCGTCAGCTCGAACGCCATCAAGTCGATCAAGGCGCTCATCGCGGGCATCGACGAGATGCTGACCGAGCAGGTCAACGAGATCATCCACGCGCCGGAAGTGACCGAGATGGAGGGGACCTGGCGCGGCCTCCACTATCTCGTCAACAACACCGAGACCGATCAGAAGCTGAAGATCAAGGTCCTCAACATCACCAAGGAAGAACTGGGCGACACGCTCCAGGACTACGAAGGGCAGATGTGGGATCAATCGCCGGTCTTCAAAAAGGTCTACACTGAAGAATACTCGATGTTCGGGGGTGAGCCGTTCGGCTGCATCGTCGGCTCTTACGAGTTCTCGAAGAAGGCGCAGGATGTCAGCCTGCTGCGGAACCTCTCCGGGATCTGTGCCGCGGCCCATGCGCCCTTTATCGCGGCCGCCAGCCCCGATCTCTTCCGCATGGAGAGCTGGCAGCAGCTGCCCGATCCGCAGGATCTGCAGCAGATCGTCTCCGCGCCGGACTACGCCTCCTGGCAGTCGCTGCGCGAGAGCGAGGATGCCCGCTATCTGGGCCTCACCCTGCCGCGGGTGCTCTCCCGCCTGCCCTATGGGGCCGAGACCGTGCCGGTGAAGGGCTTCAACTTCGAGGAGAAGATCGACGGCGCGCATGAAAACTACGTGTGGATGAGTGCGGCCTTCCCGATGGCCGTCAACATCAACCGCAGCCACAAGCTCTATGGCTGGGGCGCGCGGATCCGCGGGGTCGAGTCCGGCGGTTCGGTGATCAACCTGCCGGTCCACACCTTCCCGACCGACGATGGCTCGATCGCCATGAAGTGCCCCACCGAGATCGCCATCGACGACCGGCGTGAGGCGGAGCTGGCCAAGCTTGGGCTCATGCCGATCCTGCACCGCAAGGGCACGGATGTGGCCGCCTTCATCGGCGCGCATTCCCTGCAGGACGACGACGCGCGTGCCGGCCGGCTGGTCGATCCGGATGCGCAGGCCAACGAGCGGCTCTCGGCGAGCCTCTCCTACATGCTGCCCGTCTGCCGCTTTGCCCATTATCTCAAGGCGATTGCGCGGGACAAAATCGGCTCCTTCAAGGAGCGCGAGGACATGCAGGTTTGGCTCAGCGAGTGGATCAACCGCTACGTTCTCGCCAACCCGGCCTTCGGTGGTGAGGAGGCCCGCGCGAAGCGCCCGCTGCGCTCCGCCGAGGTGCAGGTCGACAGCGTCGAGGGCCGGCCGGGCTACTACAACGCCCGCTTCTATCTGCGACCCCACTACCAGCTCGAGGGCATCAACACGAGCCTGCGGCTCGTGTCGGAACTGCCCTCCGTCAAGGGCACCGGATAGGCCCCAGCCTGTCCGACCGCCCCACTACAGACTGCTAGCGCAAAGGAGACGAGACGATGCCGCAAGACGCACATATGGGTGATATCCTCACCGGTGGAACCGGCCTGACGGCTTTCCTGGAACTGCCGGATATCCCGGGCGAGGCGACCAGAAGCGGTCACGAAGAGCAGATCGAGATCAACAGCTTCCAGTGGAGCCACATCAACCGCGGTGCGGCCAAGATCGGGAGCGGTCAGACACGCGGCAGCGTCGAGGCGGGTCCCGTCCTGCTGGGCAAGTTCATGGACAAGTCGTCGCCCTATATCTGGCAGTCCTGCTGCTCGGGTAAGTCTTTCGATGGGGTCAAGATCTACTTCCAGAAGGCCACGGGCGATGGCTACATGGACTATGTCACGATTGAACTGAACGAGTGCATCATCACGCGCTACGATATCGTGACTGACATGGAGCAGCAGCTGAACCGCGAGATCATCGGCTTCGACGCGGGCCACATCATCTTCTGCTACGAAACGCAGGAAAGCGACCACAGCGCCGGTGGTCCTGAGGAAACAGAGTGGAACTACGGCAAGGGCGAGTAGTCCTGTCTTGACCATCGTCGGCTCGGTGCTCGGACTGTGCCGGGCCGACAGTCTGTTGAGTTAGAGGAAGACGGTCATGCGCTCGAAGGGCGAAGCGGAGGTCGCGCAGCCGGCAGCCGATGCCGTCCAGCCCTCGCTCTGGGATCGGCTGGTGGACGATCTTCCTGCGATCAATGCCGAAGTTGACGAACTCGAACGTCTGATCGCCGACCGGCTGGATGACGAAACGGTCGAGAAGCACCTCGAAGCCGCCCGAGACGGGCGCGTGCTTGAGGGTGAGCTCGACGAGGAGATCCGCAGGCCGCTCGCGCATCTCGCCCATCTCAACGCTCGCAAGCGCGTTCTCGGTCAGCGCGGTGTCGTCGTCTCGCCGGATGTGCTGCGTGAGGCTGTCCGGCGCGACATGGAGGCCCTTTTCAACACGGTCCGCTACGACACGCCCTATCTCCTCACAGAGCGCGAGCATCTGGAGGCTTCTGGAAACGCGGCGCCGCTCGATGACTATCCGCATGTGCAGGCGAGCACGGTCAACTACGGGGTGCCATCGCTCGCCGGGCGCACCAGTCGCGACTTCGACCGTGATGTGCTGGCTGCGGATCTACGTGAGACAATCATCCGCTTCGAACCTCGCCTCGATCCCGCGAGCGTCAATGTCGTTGTGCGGATCGGCGACAAGAAGGAGCTGGCAGGGCTGCGGATCGAGATCAGCGGAAACCTGATCCTGACGCCGGTGCCCGAGCGGCTGGTGCTCACGACGTTGCTCGATCTCGACACGGGGCGCGCGCGCACGCGCGCAGGGTGAGATGGACGACGTTTTCCTCAGCTACTACGAGGAAGAACTCGCGCATTTGCGCGATCTCGGCCAGGAATTCGCGGCGATGCACCCCAATGTCGCGCGCAATCTGGCGCTCGACGTCGTCCCCTGCGCTGACCCCTATGTGGAGCGCCTCCTCGAGGGTGTGGCCTATCTCGCTGCTCGCACGCGCCTGAAGGTGGACAGCGAGGCGCCGCGGTTTGCGCGGAACATCCTCGATTTTCTCTACCCCGACCTCTCTGCCCCCGCGCCCGCCACCGCGATTGTGCGGCTCCTGCCCGGCGCGCAGGTCGATAAGATGCCCGAAGGCGCGCTCCTGCCGCGGGGCACGCGCCTTGTCAGCCGCCTGCGTGAGGGGATGGCGACGCGCATGGCGTTCAGCACCGCCCATCCCGTGCGCCTCTGGCCCATCGAGATCGCCGAGGTCACCTATCTGCAGGATGCCGGGATGCTGCGCGAAGCCGGCTTGCCGGCGCGGGAGACCGGCGCGCAATCGGCGCTGCGGATCCGCCTGCGCGCGACCGATGGCCGACCGCTCTCGACCCTCGCGCTCGATGAGATCGACTTTCATCTCCTCCGCCGCCCCCTCGGCCCCGCGCTGTTCGATGCGCTGCACGGCCATAGCGTGGGCGTCCTGGCCCGGCCCGCGGGTGGCGATGGGCGGGAGCGGCTCGACAAACTGCCGGCACTCGGTCTGCCCGGCCTTGCCGATGACGAGGCCATGCTCCCGCGCACACGCCAGGGGTTTGAGGGCTACCGGCACCTGCGCGAGTACTTCATCAATCTCGAACGCTTCCTCTTTGCGCGCGTCTCCGGCATGGCGCCCACGGTGCAGCGTTCGGGTGCCGAGGGGCTCGACATCTTCATCCTCCTCGGCCGGCCGCGCCCACAGCTCATCCCCGTCAATGCAGGCGCGCTGGCGCTGTTCTGCACGCCCGTCATCAACCTCTTTGAGCGGGAATGCGGAACGGTGGAGGTCGACCGGCGGCGCACCCGCTTCCTCGTCCAGCCCGACCGAACGCGCTCCCGCGATTTCGAGGTCTACAGCCTGCTGAGCGTCGAGGATCAGGAGCGCGATGGCCCGGATGCGGTGGTCAGCCCCCTCTTCAGCTTCGATGCGGCCCGCACGACCGGCCCTGTCTATGCCCTTGAGCGTAGGCGGCGGCGACCGGGCGAGGATGAGCGCCGCCGGGGTCGGATGCGGAGTTCCTATCCCGGCGACGACGTCTTCATCGCCGTCTCGGACAGCCCGGGCCCAGGGGCGGCCTCGGGCGGCCTGAGGAGGCTCTCCATCCGCGCGCTCTGCACCAATCGCGATCTGGCGGTCTTCGACGAGCGCCCTGAACTGGTGGTCGAGAGCGGGATCTTCGCCGATGCCGTCCAAGTGATCGATGCCGTGCGCCCGCCGCGCCCCGCGCTTTCGGCCGTGCTGCCGACCGAGGCGCATGAGGGCGGGCCCATGGAGGCGGTCTACTGGCGCCTCGTCGCCCAACTTTCCCTCAATCACCTCGCGCTCTCGGGCGAGGAGGGCGTCAAGGCACTTTCGACGCTGTTGCGCCTCTATGCCGATCGCGGCGATCAGGCCAATGCGCCCCATGCCAATGCCCTGACAGGGCTTGAGAGCCGTTCGGTTGTCGAGCGTCTGCCCCTCGGCGGCCCCATGGTTTTCGCCAATGGCGTCGCGATCACCCTCGATCTGGACGAGGCCGCCTTCACCGCGGCGCCCACGCTGATGCTGGGCGCGATCCTGAATGCGGTGCTGTCGCGCTATGCGGCGACCAACAGCTTCGTCCGCCTCACCACCCGCCTTGCCAAGAGCCAGGAGTCCGTCACGTGGCCGATCCGGATCGGAACAGAGCGCGCGATCTGAGCGGGCGGATGCCCGAGGATGCGACGCGTTACGAGCTGCTCGCGCTGCTGCGGGCGCTCGAGGCGGGTGAAGCGCGCTTCGGTCGTGCCGCGCTGCCGCGGGATGAGCCCGCGCGTCTTGGCCAACGCGTGCGCCAGACCTTCGCCACCCGCGATGTCGCCGAGGTCGTGCCCGGTCGCGAGAGCCAGCCCCCGGTGATCCGGCAGCAGGCGCTCTGTCTTCTCGGCCCCGATGGTCCGCTGCCCTATCACGTCACGCGCTGGGTGCTCGACCGGCTCTCGAACCGCTGGTTCAGCCCCGATGGGGCCGGGGCCGCGACCGACAGTGCGTTTCTCGACTTCTGCGACATGGTCCAGCACCGCCATGTCGCCCTGTTCTACCGTGCCTGGGCCGAGAGCCGCCTCGAGGTGCAGCATGAGCGGGGCGAGGCCGGGGGTGTGGCTGCGGTCTTCGCGGCCCTGGTCGGCGCTGGTCTGCCGGGGCAAGCGGGGGCCGATAGGGTGCCACAATCGCTCCGCCTGCGCGCCACGGGCACGCTCGCCCATCGCGTGCGGGGGCCTGAGCGGGCGACGGGTTTCGTCGCGAGCGTCGTCCAGGCGCCAGTGCGGCTGCGCGAGTTCGTCGGCAACACCACAGAGCTGCCCAAGCGCCTGCAGTCGAGCCTTTCGGCGCGAAGCGAAAGCGCCGTGCTCGGGCGTACTGCCGTGATCGGCGCGCGGGTCTATCGCCGGCACAACCGCGTCGAGTTTTGCATCGGGCCGCTCCCGATGTCTCGCTACGCCGCCCTTCTGCCCGGCGGGGCGGATGCCCATCGGCTCGCCGATGCCATCAAGCTGGTGATGGGTGAGGGGATCATCTCGGATGTGCGCCTGGTGCTCGAAGGCCGCGCTGTTCCCCCGGCCACGCTCGCGCGCGGTGCAGGGGCAGGCGTGCAACTCGGGCGGACGAGCTGGCTACCCGTTGCCAGCACCAGCGCCGGCCCGCGCGCGGATGCCGAGGATCTCGTCCGTCGCGGTGTGGTCGGCAAACCCTTGCAGGAGGCTGCGTGATGGCGCTCGAGCTTGAGATCCTGGAAGGCCCGCAGCCGCAGTCTGTGCGCACCTGGCGTCTGGAAACCGGGCGGATGACCATTGGGCGCGGCGAGGATTGCGACTGGCGCATCGACGATCCGGAGCATTTCGTTTCGCGCCAGCACTGCGTGATCTCGGGTGAGGACGGGCGCTGGACAGTGTTGGACGCGAGCAGCGGCGGGCTCTTCGTGGATGGGGCGGACGCACCGCTCGGGCCCGGGCGGTCGGCGGAGTTGGCTGACGGAACCCGCCTGCGCCTCGGCAGCTTCGTGATCGGCGTGCGGCTGGGGACCGGTGCGGCCGTCAGCCTAGCACCGGTCGAAACGCCACCCTCCTGGACGCCCGCGCCTGGATCGGCTGACAGTGATGCGCCTCGCTTCGACGATCCCTTCGCGGTGGCCGGTGAGGGAGGGGCCTCGGCGCCGCTGGCCCGCAGCGCCGCCCGCGCCGAGGAAGCGCCGCCGTCCGCGCCCGAGCGTCCGCTGATCGACGATCCTTTCGGAGACAGCGGGGGCCCGGCACCCATGGCGCCGCCGCCCATCAACCGGTCGCCATCGCCCGCGCCTGCCCCTCCCGCGCGCCCGGCAGCACAGAGCCCGCGGCCGGCCAGTGGTGGCAGTGCGGGCGGTTTCAGCGATGATGACTTTTTCGCTCGGCGCGATGCGGCAACGCCTGCCTCGGCGCCGCCGCCCTACCGCGCGCCCGCCCGCGAACCGACGGGATTCGCCGATGATCCGGAACCGCAGAGCGCTGACAGCACGGGCCCACGTCCCTTCGAAGACGATCCCTTCATGATCGACCCGAGCCGCCCCGGTGGCCCGTCGGCACGGCGGTCGACGAGCGCGGGCGGCGGTGATCCGCTCTTTGAGAACACGCGTGAGGGAGGCGCGCAGTCTGAAGACCCGTCCCCGCAACAGTCGTCATCGCAATCATCATCATCGGAACGGCAGCGCGGCCTTCTGAGCGATCCCTTCGCCGATGACGACGATGCGGGCGCGGCCCCTGTGGCAGAAGCCACCGCCGGTGAGCCTTGGGATGCGCCAGCCCAGCGCGCCGAAGCGGCGCCCGTTCGCGAGACCGCGCCCACGCCGGAAGCGGATTGGCCAGCAAGCCGGCCGCAAGCGGAGATCCCGTCGACACCCCCAGAAGGCACCCCGACCGAGCCGGTGGAAGCAGCGCCCACCGAACAGAGGGCCGCGTCGATCCAGCCTGATGCTCGCCAAGCGCAGGGAACGGTCGCGGATCCGTGGGCCGAGGACGAACCTGCGCCCACGGCAAGCCCGCCCGCATATCCTCCAATCTCGTCTCCTGAGCCCCTTTCGCTGAGCGCCGCCCCCCCGCCCGCCGCATCACTGCCTATCGCCCCACCGGCCCCAGCGCCGTCCAGTCCTCCAGCGGCGGCGTCCGATGGCGAGGCGGCCGCGGTCCTCGCCTTTCTGCGTGGGGCGGGTATCGATCCGTCGGAACTGCGCGGGCCGGCGCCATCGGCGGAAGCGCTGGGGCGGCGCTATCGCTTGCTGCTCGATGGCCTCGTTCGGCTCCTCGAGGCCCGGCGGGCCGCCAAGGGCTCGGCCTATATCCCGCAGACCATGTTTGGCGCGAGCGATGTGAACCCGCTCAAGTTCTCCGCCACCGAGGAGGAGGCGCTGCTGGCGGCCATTGTGCCCCGGGGTCGCGGCTATCTCGCGCCCGATGCGGCCATCGAAGAGGCCTTCGCCGATCTCTACGACCATCAGATCGGCGTTTGGCACGGGATCGAAGCCGCACTGGCGCGCATGATCGACCGTTTCAGCCCGGAGATGCTGGAGGAGGAGGCCGAAGCGCTCTCGCTCCTCGGCAGTGTGCTCGCGGGTGGACGGCGCGCGCGGCTCTGGGAGGTCTATAAGGCGCGCTTCAAGGAGATCTCGCGTCAGGCGGAGACGAGCTTTCTTGGCGAGGTCGGGCGCGATTTTGCCGAGGCGTACACGGGCCGGGACCGCGCCGGGACCGACAAAGACAGGGACGGGGAGACGAGATGATGACCGAGCTGAGGTTTCCGAAGAGTGCCGTCGCCGTCGCTGCGGCGCTCTTTCTCGTGGGCTGTGGCGGCGCACCCGAACCCGCTCTTCTCGAGATGACGCTGGCCGGTGAGCCAGGCGCGAATGCGGGGCCGTCGGGTGAGGCACGGCCGCTCTCGGTCCGCATCCTGCGGCTGAAGGATCCCGGCAAGTTCAACACGGCCGACTTCTTCAGCCTGCAGAACCCAGAGGGCACCCTTGGCGCAGATCTGCTCGGCTCGCAGGAGATCGTCGTCGCCCCCGGTGCACCGGTCGAGGTCCCCATGACCTTCGAGCCCGAGGCGCGGTTCCTGGGCGTGATCGCTTCCTATCGAGAGATCGACGCCGTGCAATGGCGGGCGAGTGCGGCGGTGCCGCCGGAGGAGACGACGCCCGCGACGGTGACCCTCGGCCCCACCGGCGTCTCGGTCAGCGTCGGCGACTGAGCATGGCGGGTCACTACACCAATCGCGTGCTTTGGTCGGAGGGGCTGTTCCTGCGGGTGCAGCACTTCCAACAGTCCGATCGTTTTGCCGAGTCGTTGATGCGCGGGGCGCTGCGGGCCGGCAGCCAGCAGGCCTGGGGGTTCACGACACTGCGCCTCGATCCCGCAGCGCTCGCAGCAGGGCGCGTGGCCGTTGAGGCGGCTGAGGGGGTGATGCCCGACGGGATGCCGTTCTCGATCCCTGAGGATACGGACCGGCCCGAGCCCGTCGAGATTCCGCGCGAACAGGGCGCCGGCGTCGTGCATCTGGCCTTCCCGCTCGAACAGTTCGGGGCGATCGCCTTCGAGCGTGAGCATGAAGCGGTGAGCGGCGCCCGGCACCGCGGTCAGATCGTGACGCTGCAGGACGCCTCTGACCGGGAGGCGGAGCGCGAGGAGGTGGAGGTAGCGCGCCCCTCGGCCCGTCTCCTGCCCCCTGGTGCGGCCTTGGACGGTTTTGCCGCCATGGCGGTGGGCCGCGTCGAGGGCGTGGCCTCGGATGGGACGGTGCAGATGGCGGCGGAGTTCCTGCCGCCCACGTTGCGGATCGGGGCGGCGGGGCTCTATCTCGGCTGGCTCCGCGAGATCGTCACCGGGCTCGACCGGGTGATCGAGGCGCATGGCGATGCGGTGGCCGGCGGCACCGGGCGCAGCGTCGAAAACCTCCTGATCCTGCAGCTCGCCAACCGCGCGCGCCCGCGGCTCCAGCATGTGCTGACCCAGGCAGAGGAGCATCCGTCGGTGCTTTTTGCCGAGCTGGCGGGGCTGGCTGGGGAGATGACGACCTATGGGGCGGCCTCACGCCGGATGGACGCCCTGCCGGACTATGCCCATAGCGATCCGGCCGCGGCGTTCGGGCCGCTGGTCGACACGCTCCGGAGCCTTCTCCTCACGCTTGGCCATATCGAGGCGCGGGCCTGGCCGCTGCCGGTGATGCAGCACGACCGGACGATCTGGAAAGTACGCGTCGAGAACCCGGAACTGCTTGAGACCTGCCGCGTCGTTCTGCGCGTGCGGGGTGATGCTTCGGAGGATGTGCTGCGCCAGCTCTTCACCGAGCGCGCGACCGTGGGTGCGGCGGAGGCTTTCGATGGGCTCTGGCGCGCGCGGCTCACGGGCATTGGGCTGCGCCCGCTTCACAGCCAGCCGCGTGAGATCCCCTATGAACCCGATTGCGTGTGCTTCGAGCTCGACCGGCGGGGCGAGGAATGGGCGCGGCTGCTCAGCTCCGTGGGCTTCGTGATCGGCGTCTCGGGGGCGGTGGACGGCGATCCGCGACTCGATTGCTTTGCGGTAAGACGGTGATGGCGGCGGTGGTGATGGCGCGGTAGGGCGAGCAGGTGCGGGTATGGTGAACGACGATCCTTTCGGCCTCTCCGACGAGGCGGCGCGGACCCGGTTCCAGCCGCTCGAACGGCGCGCGCCGGCCCAGGCCGCGCCCGAACCGCCGGCCGCGCCTCGAGGTTCGCGTGCTCATCCAAACCGCCTGATCGCAGCCTTCGGCCCGCTGCTGGAGGCCGCGCCGGCGCTGCAGACCGAACGCCCGCCAGAGGATGTCGGGGCTCTGCGCGGGCGGCTGCAGAAGGAGCTTGTCGAGGCCCGCGATGCCGCCATCGGCCGTGGGGTCCCGGCGAGCCTCACGGACAAGGGCCTATGGTGCGTGGCGGCCCTCGTCGACGACATCGTGCTCAACACACCCTGGGGCGCCCATGGCGATTGGGCGCGCCGGTCCATCGTCGCCGAGCTCTTCGGCCAGGTCGACGCGGGCGAGCGGTTCTTTGACCGGCTCGACGCCACCGAGCGACAGGCCGCACGCGACGGCGAGCTACTGGAGCTCATGTACCTCTGCCTCTCGCTCGGTTTCCGCGGCAAATTTCGCGTGCGCGAGGCGCAGGAGCGCCGGGGTCTCGAAGAGTTGCGGGGCGGCGTCGCCCGCATGATCCGACGGCCTGAACTGGCCGATCGACCGCTTGCGCCGCGCTGGCAGGGCATCGATGCGCCCGATGCGGATCCGCGCTTTATCGTGCCTCTCTGGGTCGTGGGCGTCACGGCGCTGGCGCTCCTGATCGCCATCTATGCGGGGCTCGCCTTCCGCCTGGGGGGTGAGGTCGAGGCGCTGCCGTCCATGGCCGGTGCCATCCTGCCCGCCGAGCGTGCGGTGATCTATCGCCCCGCCAAGCGCCCCGATCCCGTGCAGCCCGTCGGCGGCGTCTCCGTCATCGAACTGCTGCCTGCGATCGAGGCCGCGGTGCCCCAGGGCATGGAGGACGCGATGGCGGGGCGCGAGAGCACCTCCCTCGTGACCCTCGTCCTGCAGCACACCAATCCCGAGCTTTTCCGCTCCGGCAGCGCGGATCTGACGAGAGGCTACGATCAGCTCGTCGCCGCCATCGCTGGTGTGCTGGTCGAGAGCGAGGAGATCATCGGCCAGATCCGCGTGGTCGGGCATACCGACAGCATCCGTGTCGGCGCGCTCAGCCCCTTCGGCTCGAACCAGGGCCTCTCGGAAGCGCGCGCCAAGACGGTGATCGAGCATCTTGAGGCTGCCGGCGTCGCGCGCGCGGCCATGAGTGCGGAGGGGCGTGCAGCCAGCGAGCCTGTGCAGTCCAACAGCACCGCCGCGGGACGTGCCGCCAACCGTCGCATCGAGATCCATATCGAGAAGAGGGTCTGAGACCGTGGTCATCTTCCGACGCATCTTCCGGTTTTTCTGGCGCTTCATCGCATCGCGGCTTCTGTGGACCCTGATCGGTCTGACGTTGCTCTGCTTGCTGATCTGGTTCTTCGGCCATTTGATCACGGTGGCGGGCTTCACGCTGCTGCCGGATGAATTCACCAAGCTGGTGACGATCCTTGTCATCGTCGTGATCTGGGCGCTCTGGAACATCATCGCCCGGGCGCGCGCCCGTGAGGCGGACAAGAGCTTTGTGAAAGAGCTCGTCAAACCCGCCGAGAAACCGGAGCCGACGGCAGATCAGGCCGCGGTCGCCCGCGTTGGCGAGCGCTTTTCCGAGACGCTGGACGAGCTGAAGCGCAAGCGTATTGGGCGCCGCCGTCTGCTGCGGGCGATGCCGTGGTATGTGATCATCGGCCCGCCGGGGACGGGAAAGACGACGGCGCTCCGCCAGTCCGGTCTCGATTTCCCGATCTCGCTCGACGGCGACCTCAAGGGCGTGGGCGGTACGCGCAACTGCGACTGGTTTTTCGCCGAGGATGCGGTGCTGGTCGACACGGCCGGCCGCTACGTGACCCAAGACAGCCAGCCAGGCGTCGACAGCGCAGAGTGGCTGGGATTTCTGGACCTTCTGAAAAAACACCGGGGACGGCGCGCGCTGAACGGCGTGATCGTGGCCCTCTCGGTGGACGAGCTGCTGGCCGGCGATGCTGCCGTGCGCCATCATGCCCAGGAAATCCGCAAGCGCCTCAACGAGATCGAAGACCGGTTGGGCCTGCGCCTGCCCGTCTATCTGGTGCTGACCAAGCTCGATCTGCTGCCGGGCTTCGTGCCTTTCTTCGACAGCCTGACCGAGCGGGAGCGCGAGCAGGTCTGGGGCACCACCTTCCCGCTTGGTGAGACGTCCTCGGGCGGAGAGGCCACAACGGCTTTGGAGGAGCTGGCTGAAGCCCTCGAACAGCGCGTGCTGGAGCGCATGGAGAAGGGCGCCGAGGCGGCCGATCGCGCGGCGATCTTCCGCTTCCCGGCGGAACTCCAGTCGCTGGCCAAGAGCGTGTCGCGCCTCGCCGATATCGCCTTTGCGCCAAGCCGCTACGAGGCCGCTCCCTGGCTCCGCGGTCTCTACCTCACCAGCGCGACGCAGGAGGGCACGCCCGTCGACCGCTTCGTCGCGGATCTCGCACGTCGCTTTGGCATGCCCGCGCCGGACCGGCGGGCGGCGATGCGGTACGAGCCGCGCAGCTTTTTCCTGACCGATCTCTTTCGAAAGGTGATCTTCCGCGAGGCCGGTATCGGCGTCTTCGACCCCAAGCGCGAGGAGCGCCGCCGCTGGATCTGGCGCGGGGCGGTGACGGCAGCTGCTACCGTCCTCGTGCTCGCCACCTTCTCCTTCACGCTCAGCTACACCCAGCAGCGCCGCGCCGTGGCCGCGCAAGCCGAGCGCTTCACCGATCTCGCCCAGTCACTGCGCTCGATCTCCAATGCCCAGGCGCCGACCGATCCGCTGGATCTCTACGACGCGCTCGCCGCCGTGGAGGAAGTGTCGAGCAATGCCGAGCTGCCGGATGGCACGGTGCTGACCGCGCTTGGTCCCTCGGCGGAAGACGGGATCGTGCTCTCTCGGGACACGAGCTACCGCCGGGCGCTGCGCACGCTCCTGCAGCCGCGCATGACGGCGATGTTGGAAGAGACGATGTGGCAGAACATCCGAGACCCGGAGTTCCTGCTCGACGCGCTCAAGGTCTATCTGATGCTCACCGATCAGGCGGCCTACGACCTCGACCTCGTCTCGGCCTGGTGGGGTGAGGGTCTGCCCGAAGCGGCGCCCATCGACCCCTTCCCGACGATGGAGGCCTATGACCATCAAATGGCCGCTCTCGAGCTGCTGGCCTTCGATGCTGCCAAACCGCAGCCCGATCTCGCGCTGATCGAGGAGGCGCAAGAGAGTGTTCGGTCCGTGCCTCTTGCGCTGCGCGCCTATCGCGCGCTGATGTCTGATCCCGCCGTCGCGGGTCAGGCCGAATGGGAGCCGGCCGATCATGCAGGTCCGCGCGGTCAGCAGGTCTTGATGCGCCGCTCCGGCAAGACGCTGCAGGACGGCATCAAGGGCGCCTACACGTACAAGGGGTTCCACGAGGGCGTGCTGATCCGGCTGGAGGACGTTGCCAACCAGGCCGCGCTCGATCGTTGGGTCTTTGAGGGCGCCGCCGTCGGAGCCGCGCCGGAAGCCTCACCCCAGCTCCTCGCCGATATCCTGAAGCTCTACTACGACGACTATATCTCCGAATGGGACGCGTTCCTCGCCGATGTGACGCTCGCGCCGATGACCTCCCTCGAGGTCGCTGCGGCCAATCTGCGGGATCTCTCGGGCCAGGATAGTGCGCTGCGCCGGCTGCTGTCGGCCGTCGCGCTGGAGACCGAGTTGAACCGCAAGCCGGCGAATGGTGAGGGCGGGGCGAAGGTGCCGAACAAGGCCTTCAAGCTGCTCGGCAAGGCCGGGAAATACGTCAAGAAGGGCGTGAAACTCTTCGGCAAGGGCAAGGAGGAGGACGTTGACCGCAGCGGCAAGCCCGTGGCGGAGCATTTCCTCGAGATCAAGGCGGCCGTGCAGGAGGTGGATGGCGCGCCCCCCGCGCTCGATGGTGCTGTGATGGCGCTGGGTGCCTTGGCGGGTGAGCTGCAGACGATCGCCGCCAGCCGCGATCCCGAGGCGGCCCTCGTCAGCCGTGGCGGGATCGCAGCGCTCACCTCGGCGGTCGCGAACGAGGCCGAGCAGTTGCCCGACCCGCTGGACGACTGGCTCGCCGGCGCCGCGAGCGAGACGACCACCTTTGGCGCGCGCGCCATGCGGGACGAGCTGAACGCGGTCCTGCGCGCCGACATCCTGCCCTTCTGCCGGGCCGCCACCGCCGCCCGCTATCCCTTCTTCCAGGACAGCCGGATCGACGTGAATGTCGTCGATTTCGAGCGTCTGTTCTCTCCCGGCGGCATGATCGACGGCTTCGTGACGGGCAAGCTCGAGCCGCTGATCGACACCTCGCGCCGTCCCTGGCGCTGGCGTGACGATGCACCCTTCAGCGGCTCGGCGCTGGCGGCCTTCGAGCAGGCGCGCCGGATCCGGGATGGGATTTTCGGCCCTGCAGGCGGGCTCGGCTTCAGCTTCACGCTCACCCCGGTGGATCTGGGTCCTAGCGCGAGCCGCGTGCGCTTGGACATCGATGGGCAGGTCGTCGAGTACTACAACAACCCCACGGTGCCCCAACCGATCACCTGGCCGGGCCCGAACCAGAGCAACACCATCCTGCTCTCCTTCGTGCCGGTCGACGGCTCGGCGGCGACGATCCACAAGGAGGTCGGAGCCTGGGCCCTGCTGCGCCTCCTGCGCGCCGGCACCTTCACGCGCACCGAACTGCCGGAGCTTTTCCGCCTGACCCTCTCCTCCCGCGGGCATCGCGCGGAGTTCGAACTCCGGGCCGCGAGTGTGGAGAACCCCTTCGATCTCGGCATGTTCGGCCGGTTTCAGTGTCCGGAGCGGTTGTGAGCGCCGACGGAACACCACCGGAACCTTCTGGAGGCTGGGGCGGTGGCGCCCCTGGCCCGGCCGCCCCTCGGCTCGCCGTCATCGCGCCGCTGATCCGTCAGCATGCGGAGGAGGCGGCCTATCTCTGGTACCGTCGCAGCCTCTTCATCGATGATCCGCTGTTTACCGCCGTCGACATCGGCCGGCTCGACCATCGCATCAACGCGCATCTGGCGGGGATCGACGCGGCCGGTCAGGCGGGGCGCGAGATGGCCCTTGAGATCCATGACGAGGATCCGACGGCCGGCACGGTTTTCTTGATCGCCGCGACGGCGTTGGCAGACGCCACACCGGGGGCCGTCGATGCCGCGCTGGAGATCGCCTTTGCCCTGGAGGTGCTAGGGCTGCGCGGCGTCTCTGGGGCGCTCGCCCGAACCGAGCCGGCGGTCCTGCGTCCTTATGTGGCGTCCTGGCTCGATGCGGCGGAGGGGCGGTTGCGGCTCCTCGGCCTGGCGGCGCTCTCACATCACCGCGCGGGTGGGAATGCACGGCTGCCGCGGCTGCTGGAGGATCCGGATGAGGCCGTTCGGCTGCGGGCGCTGCGGCTCGTGGGTGAAACCGGGCGCGTGGACTGTCTCGACGCGGTCGAAACGGCGCTGACGGAGGACGCCCCTGCCGTCCGCATGGAGGCGGCGTGGAGTGCGGTGCTCTTGGGCACAGGGGAGCCTGCGCGACCGGTTCTCGAGGCGCAGGTCCTCGACGAGACGTTTCCAGATGACCGCCGGCTTGCGGCCATCGATCTCCGGCTCTTGGCAGGCGATGGGGAGGAACGGCGGCGCTGGCTGGGCACGCTCCTCAAGCGCGAGGATGCGCTGGCCGAGATGGCGCTTGCCGCTGCGGGCGGGCCCGGCGAGCGGGACATCCTGCCCTGGCTCCTGCGTCAAATGACGATTCCGGAGAAGGCGGCGGCAGCGGGGCGTGCCTTCCGCGATCTCTTCGCGATCGACTTCAACGACACGGATCTCTTTACGGAGGACGCATCACGCCTCGGCCCCTCCTTCGCGGATCGAGAGGATACGCCGCTGCCGGATGCCGCTCGGATCAAGGCCTGGCTCGACGACGGCGGCGCGGCGCCAGAGGAGGAGACCGAGCCTTCCATGCGCCAACTCCGCCTACGAGCCCTGCGGGCAGCGGCGGCGAGCCCGGCGGCACCGCTCGAAAACTGGCGCCGTTCCCGCCTGCATCCGGCCTGGATGTGACGGCCCTCAGGCCGGAGTGAGGATCGCAGCGGCCCGCCCGCCCGCTTCCGAGACTGCCTCGCAGAGCGCGTTGCCCGGCGGCGCATAGCCTTCGCCGAAACTATCGGCTGCCACGAGCAGCGCGAGCGCGCCGGCGGCGGCACCCGTGTCGCCGAGCCCGGTGGCAAGCTGGCAGATCGGCAGCTCTTCGCGACGGGTGCGGAAGAAGCGCGGATGGGCAAGCAGCGTCTCCATCGCGTCGTAGCGGTCGAAGGCGCCCGCATGGATGATGAAGCCGACGCCTGGCTCACCGCCATCCCCCTCCGCGGCGCCGCGCAAGGCCGCCCCGAGCCCTGTGCCAAGGCTGTAGTCGGGCCCGGTGACGGGGCGCGGCTCCTCCCCTTTGCCGACCCCCGCGATCCGTGCCCGCAAGCGCGGGCCAGAGACGGCGCGCGAGCGTTGGCGGCTCTCTCCGCCGGCGGCCGGCGTGCTTTCGAGGCGCAGAACCGCCGCGCCCTCGCCTGGGACGAGGCCCTGCGGGCTTTCGTCCCCCAAAAGCCGGCCGGCGGTGGAGAGGCGGGTGAGATCGCTTTCGCCGAGCAGACTGTCGGCCCCGCCGAGGATCACCGCGTCCACATCCTCGGCCTGAAGCAGCGCCACCGCCATCTCCACGCTCTCGATCACCGCCGCGGCGCCGCCAGGCAGTGCGGCGGAGCCTCGATGCCAGCCGGACGCCCCCGCTGGCAGGGCCCTGGCCTGGGCCGTCTCGGCGAGGCTGGCCCCGCTGCCGGCCGGATGCTCGCGAAAGGGCTCCGGGCCGGCGAGAAGGACGGCCGTGCGTTCGGGATCAAGGCCCCGAACCGCCTCCATGATCGCGCGGGCCGCGAGGTTGGCCAGCCAGTCGGCCGGCGTCGGTTTCAGGCGCCAATCGGCCGGGACGCGGGCCATGATCTGATCGAGAGGGAAGGCCTCCGGCCGGGGCAGTTTCTCGAAGCCGACGAGCCCGGCGCGCAACCCCGCCAAGGTCTGCGCTGCGCTGAGCCCCAAGGAGGTGACCGCGCCGCCGCCCGTGATGTGGACACCGCTCACGGCTCCCATGCGGCCCTCCCCGTGAGCCGTCCGTCGCCGCCGCCTGGATCCACATACTCCTTGCGCTTGCGCCGGGCGCTCAGCCAGACCGGCGAGTAATGGCCGAGCGCAACGGCCAGCAGGGGGGGCGCATCGCGGGGCACCTGCAGCGCCAGCCGGGCCTTCAGCGTCACCCGATGACGATCTGGCTCGAGGATCACCGTATCGGGCTCGAGCGTCCGCTGTTCGATCCCATCGGCGCGGACGAGCTGCACCGGTGCTGTGAGCCGCGGAAGCCGGAACTCCCAGCGCCCCGAGGGCGTCATGTTGACCACCGTGACCTCGGCGCCGGGGACGATGCTAGCGTCCTGCTGATCGCTGGGTGCCGATTGATAGTGCCGCGGATCGAAGTCTTTGGGCGGCAGGGGCGCCTGTTCGGCGAGCCAGGTATCGTCATAGGTCCCCGCAAGCGCCACCCGGGGCTGCCATGCGCGCCCGACGGATCCGAAGCCTGCCGGGCGGGGCGTGTCGTCGAGCCGTTCGGAGGCCTCGCCGGGATAAGTGATGTTGGGCACATCGCCCTGAACCGTCGGATCAGCGGGGCCGACCCCCGCATAGCCCACGCCTACCGGATTGCGGGGATCGCCATCGGTCTGATCCTCGGTCGTCCCGCCCCAGGCCCGCTCCCAGATGAGCGGCATCGTGGTGAAAGGCCGCGGCTGGGAGAGGCCCATGCCATCGCGCCGCCGGTCACCCGTCACCTCCAGCACCTTTTGCAGCCGCCCGATCCGCAGGCCGACGCTGAGGCGTTCTACGGCATCGCCTCCTGGCGCGACGGCATGTCCCTCGACCAGCACCTCGGGCACAGGCTTCACCAGAGAGAGATCGGACTCGTAGAGCAGGCTGCTGGCTGCTGGATCGCCGCGATGCTCATCCGCCAGCATCACGCGCTGATCCGTCGTCGGCACCAGCCGGTGATCGCCCTCGGGCGCGTGGAAGCTGGCGGAGACGGCGATCAGCAGGATCTCGCGCACCTCCGCATCGAGCATGACCACGCGCTCGGCGGCGAAAGGCGTGTTGTTGGCAAGCTCGACAGCGAAGGCCATGGCTCAGCACCACCGACCGTCGGCATCGAGCCCGATGGGCCAATAGGGTTGGCAGGCGAGCAGGCGCACGAGTTCCTCCTCCCCCGCCTCCCCCATCCAGCCGAGCAGAAAGACCTGTGGCGCCACCCGCTCAGGCGCAGGCAGCGCCGCATTGAGCGCAGTGCAGGAGAGCCAGCCCTCGCGCACCGCATGGACGACCCGAGGATGCGCGGCAGCCCCGGCGGCGCGCCGGTTGAAGGCCTCGAATATGCCCGTCTCCTCATCGCCCGTCTCCTCGATCCAAGAGGCGATGATCGTCTCCCACCAGGGGATCGCGGTCGCCGCAGCCTCGGCCAGCGCCATGCCATAGCGGCGAAACCGGCTCTGATGCTCTGCGCTGGCCTCCGAGAGGCGCATGCTGCCACCGAGGGCGGCTTCGGGGGCGAGGTCGTAGGGCGCGGTCATCAGCCGTTTGAGCCCCTTCTCATGGTTGAAGCGCGTGATCAGCGGCATCAGACGAGCACCTCGTTGGCGTCCCAAGCGATGGGCACATAGACGATGCCCTCCACCAGATCGAAGAGCTCGGGCGCGATCTCCTCAATATCGACGATCAGCCAGTCTACCTGACGCGCAAGCTCCGGCGCCTCGCCCAAATCCTCGACACCCCAGCCCGCCTCTCCGGGCGGTGGCGTCCTGTCGTCTTCATAGGAGGCTTCTTGGCGCGCATTGAAATCCTCGATCTCGAAGAAGAAGTCCCGGAAAATCGCGAGCACGCGGGGATGGGCGGCCGGCCCCGTCGGCCAGCGCAGGCGCACTTCGGCGGGGTCTTCGGCCGCCGCCATCATCCCGTCCCACCAGGCGCGGATCTCCGGCTCCACGGCGCGGAGGGCCTCGACATAGCGGGCCTGAATGTCGTCGATCTCGCTCATGCCGGGTGGCTCACAACATGTCCCTGACGAATTTGTTCACCGTCCCGCCCTGGGAGCAGGCGCAGGCGCGGCAGTGCGGCTTCACGCTTTCGGGCGTGCTGAAGAACTTCTTGAAGGCGTCGGGGCTCTGTTGCATGTGACAGCCCCCCATCTCCCAGGCCAGCTGCAGCGGCGGTTGGTGGTCGTGTGTCATATACTCCTTTTTGACCTTGCCCTGGACGCCGGGGACGTTGATCCCCTGCAGCTTCGTTTTGCCAGGGCGATAGCTGGAAGAGCCGCATTCCCAGCAGGGCTTGCCGTTCACGGCGTCGCGCTGCACCGCCTTGCGCGAGGGGCGGCACTTTTTCTTGTAGTTGTTGGGGTCGCAGGGCACGCCCAGCATGCCATGGGCCGCCAGCGCCAAGGCAAACTTGGTGAGGGCGGCGGGATCGATACAGTTCGGCAGCGTGCCGTTGCCGTTCTGGGTCATTTGATCGCCATTACAGACAACGCCCTTGTCTTCGATCTTGACCGTGACGTTCCATTTCACGGCTTTGCCTTTGCCCTTCACCTTCTGGCTGACAAGGCCCTTGCCCACGCCCGGCTCGTCTCCGGTGCTGGTTTTGATCTCGGAGGTGGTCTCCAAGAAGGTTGGTTCCCCGTCGATTTTGACCGACTTGCTGCCTTTCGCGAGGTCTTTGGCGAAGATCAGGTTGATGTAGGGGGCCGGCACGCCTGGCGGCGGTGGGGGCGTCTTGCAAGCATCGCCTGGCGCGACCCCCTGCCCGTCACTGCCCTTGTGGAAGAGGCCCATCAGTGTGGCGTAAACCGTGAGTGCCATCGCGCGCTTCCTTAGGCCTCATCGTCCATCGGCGGTGGGGCATCTGCAGGTTCCGGCCGCTCCGCGCGCATGTCCGGCAAGCCGCGGCGGGCAAGGTCCATTCCGTCGTGAAATTCGAGCTCGAGCGCTTCCCAATCGTCAAGCCAGAAGCGGATCGCCTCGCCGGCCTCGGGTCCCAGATAGCGGCCCGGTTCGGGGAGGCGGGTGATCTCGTCGGCGATCCGCGCGGGTTCATAGGCTTGTTCGAGGCTGGAGCGGACGAGCCGTGCGCAGGCGTCGAACCAGGGGTCGTCGGCGGTGGGCTGCGGGCCCAGGCGGACGATCACGAAGGGGTAGCGCCGGCCGATCCGGTCCTCGCTCATGCGCCAGACACCGGCGACAGGCGCATCGCCGAAAAGCCGGCGCTTGACCGTGAAGTGCCAGGCGCGCGGGTCGAGCGCCCCCACCGACGGCGCTTCGGCCAGCCCACCCGACATCCAGCGATCCCAGCGATCGGTGAAGGACGGCGGCAGCTGCCAGGAGACGAAATCACCCACGGCAGGCACCTTGCCGAAGAAGCCCGTCGTGCCCGTCTCGCCGGCCATCAGCACGGCCTCGATCGGCCGAGCCGGGTAGAGGCGCAGGATGCGATGGCGTTGATGGCGGTGGTCACGGCGGCGGTCATTCTGGGCCCGGGTCTATGGCTCTGTTGGCGAGAGGAGGGGCTTGGCGGAACGGTGGTGGCGCGGTCAGGATTGAGCGAGCGAGACCTCGACCCGTCGGTTCGCCTCGGAGACCGGCGGCTCGTCGGGCAGAAGCCGTTCCTCGCCGAGGCCCCACACCGTGAGGCGCGCGCTGTCGACGGCACAATCCGCCGTCAGGCGGCGCGCCACCTCGCGAGCGCGTGCCTCGGAGAGCGTTCGGTTGTACTCGCTGCTGCCGGCGGCGTCCGCATGGCCGATGATGTTGAAACGCCAGCTCTCATCGGCTGCCTTCACCGCCGCGCAGAGCCGCTCGAGTTCAGGGCGCGCGCTGTCGCGGATGACGGCGCTGTCGGTATCGAAGGTGATGCGGAAATCGACGGTGATGGCCCGCTCGAAGCGGGGTGGCTCCGTCTCCTCCACCGTTGTCACGACCTCACCCGTCGAGGCACTGCCAGCGCCCGCCCCAGCGGCCGTTGCGCCCAGCTGAAGGCCGCGCTCATCGATCTCGACATCCTGGACCGGCCCATCGAGCGCCTCAGCCTGGGCCTTCCAGCGTGCGAGGATCTCCTCACGCGTCATTGCCTCCTCCGCCGATACCGCGCCGCCACCCATGAGCAGCGGCAGGGCGACGGTAGCAGCGAGGAGTGCGGAGCCTGTGCGGCGCGCCATGGCCTGTCTCCTGATTCACCATTGCGCTGAAGAGCATGCCACAGGCCGCTGGGGACGCGGAGTAAAATTGCCGCTGGGGAAGGGTGGGGGCGCCGACACGGTCTGCCCGAGGCCTGCCCTGATGTGGCGGCCAGGCCACGACCATCGACGGGCCAGGGAGGCCGTGCCCGGATTGTCCTCGCCCGGACAGAAAAGGGCGTATCCTTGCCGCTGCGGCAAGTTTCGGTGCCGCCCCATGATCAAGAGACTGGGAGGTCCCACGGTGCTTTTCTCTGTCCTGCGACCGCGTCTGTCACATACCACAGCGCCTCTCACAGCCGCCTGCATCCTGCTCGGTGCCGGATCTGCGATGGCACAGAGCAGTGATGCCAGCACGGCCCAAGGCGATATGGCAGGCTCGATCGGTGATGTGTGCCCCCCCATCAACGGCGCCGTTTCCATCGGTGGCGATCCGCTTAGGGGACGCGATCCGTCGGCGCCCTCCGATGCGGTGAACCTTGCTGACATTTGCACGGCGATGGTCGGCTCGGCGATCCTGTTGCGCGAGCAGGGCGCCTCGTTGCCGGAATATGACGAGGTCATCGCGGTTCTGTCCGCGAACCCGGAGCTCTTCGCCGCTGTCCGCGGCGCGGCCTTCGAGGATCTGAGCGAGATCGAGAACCTCGAGGAGTATCTGGGCGTTCTGCAGCAGATCAACGGTGAGGAGTTTCAGACCCCGCAATCCGCCGTGACGGAGATGCGCACCGCGACGGGGGCTGCCATCGGGGCCCGCATGGCGGCGCTGCGGCTTGGGGCGGGAACCGGCGCGATTGCGGTCAACCTCTCGCCGGATGCCATGGCGGCGATCTCCGGGAGCGAGGCGGCGCGGACGTCGTCATCGCTGCGCAGTCAGAACAGCGCGCAGGTCTCGGAGGTGTTCCTCGGCCGTCTCGGCGTCTTCGTCACGGCCGATGTTCGTTTCGGCGATAAGGATGCGACCGCTGAGGCCGACGGCTTCGACTTCGTTGCCCCAGGTGTCACGGTGGGCGCGGATTATCGGCTCACCGACAGCGCCGTGGCCGGCCTCGCCTTCACCTATCGCCGGTCCGACATCGATTTTGACAGCTCGATCAACACCGCCTCGGGTCAGAGCCTCGATACCGACAGCTTCATGATCACCGCCTATGGCACGACGACAATCGGCGATGCCGCCTATCTCGAAGGCACAGTCTACGGCGGTTTCGGAGATCATGACTCCACGCGCCGCATTGTGATCAGCGACACCTCGGCCATTGGCCTGTCCAACATCGATGAGCGCGCGCGTGCCAACACCGACAGCACGCAGCTCGGTTTCACCCTTGGCGGCGGGTATGACTTCACCTTCGGTGCGGCGACGGTGACGCCGATGGGCCGGATCGAGTACATCCACAGCTCGATCGACGGGACGACGGAGAGCGGCGCCAACGGGTTGGATCTTGCGACCTCCGACCAAGAGATCGACTCCTTCACCACCCAAATCGGCCTGCAAGCGAGCTATCCGATCAGCACGAGTTTCGGGATCATCTCGCCGTACGCGCGCGGCGAATGGTTCCATGAGTTTCTGAACGACAACGACGCCCCGGTGATCCGCTATGCCTCGGATTTCACAACCGACAGCAGCGGCGCGCCGAACTCTGAATTCACGATCTCCGAGGAGGAGGTCGACCGAAACTATGGCGTCCTCTCCGGCGGTGTGACGGTGACCCTCCCGAACGGGATGACTGGCTTCCTCGAAGGCGGCGCGACCGTGGGTCTTGAGAACTACAGCGTCTTCAGCGTGGCCGCGGGCGTCCGTTTCACCTTCTGAATGAGGGCCGTGCATTCCGAAGAATGGCAGCTTGTGCCATGATGCGGCAGCTGGTGAGAGCAAGAGGGGTCGTCATGTGCGCGCTTTCTGTTCCTTGGGGAGAGGCGGCCCGCCGCGCCTTTGCTCTGGCGCTGCCCCTTCTCCTGATCGGCTGTCAGACGACCGGGGATCAGCAGAGCACGGGCGGTGCCGCAGTGCCGATCGCCTCGCTGCCCACGGGCAGTGCGGTCACGCCTGAAGATCTCTTCATCGTCGACTGTCTTCTGCCGGGTCAGGCCCGTCGGCTCGGCACGGGTGTCACCTATGTGGCGGCGCGTCGAGCGATCAAGGCGCCGGCCTATGACTGCGCGCGCCGTGGCGGGGAGTATGTGCTGCCGGGCCAGGCGACCCAGCTCTCCGCGCTCGATCGCTGGCTCCCCGTGGCACGGGCTGGGGATGCGGAGGCGCAGGCCTATGTGGGCGAGATCCACGAGCGGGGGATCGACCGGGCGCCGAACTTGGCGGAAGCGGCGCGGTGGTATGCGCTGGCGGCGGATCAGGGCAACACGCGGGCCATGGTTAATCTGGCAGCGCTCTACGAGAGCGGCACCGGCGTCCCGCAGGATCGCGACCGGGCCGTCGAACTTTATGCCGAGGCGGCAGGCCTCGATGTGGCGAGCTTCCGCCAAGCCTCCGCCGCGGCGGCCGAGCCCGTGGTCATCCGATCGCGCACGGTCGTCGAGGTCCCGGTCGCGGATCCCGCCTTGGAGCGTGAGAACGCGCGATTGGCGGCGGAATTGGCGGCGGCCCAAGGCGCGCTGGCGGCGGCCGAGACGCGGATCGACGATCTGGGCACGCGGAGTGCTGAGGCCACGGCACGGGCGCGCAAGCTGGAAGGGGAGCGGGCAGCCCTTACCGCCCAGCTCGACACCGCGGCCTCCACCCCAAACACCGGCGCTGAGACGGCGGCGCTGCGCGTGGCGCTGGCCGAGAAGGATGCGGCGCTCCGGGCAGAGCGGGCGGAAAGCGAGGCGCTGCAGCGGCAGATGGTGGCCGTCCAGGCGCGCGCCGAGGCACAGGTCCGGGATACCGAGGCAGCGCTTGCGGCACGCGAGGCCAGTGCCGCGACAGAGGACGATGCGGAGGTTGAGCGTCTGCGCGATGAGCTTGCCTCCTCCCGCGCCGCGCTGGGCGCCCGAGAGGCGGAGTTGGCGGGTCTGATCGCGCGCGAGGAAGCCTCAGCCGGAGAGATCGAGCGTCTGCGCGATGAGCGTGCGGGATTGGCCGCGGAGCTCGAAGCCGCGCGGGCGGCTGGGCAGGACAACCCGGCCGAGGCGCTGACGGCGGAGCTGGCTAAGCGGGACCAGGCGCTCGCCGAGCGCAGCACGACGATTGCAACCCTGCGCGCTGAGATCGAAAGCGTCCGCGCCTCGAGCGCGGCCGAACTGGCCGATGCGCGACAGACAGCCGCCCGCCTTCTCGAGAAGAGCGAGGCCGATCGCCAGGCCCTGGCCGGCACGCTTGCCGACGCGGAGGCGGAGCGGACATCCCTCGAAGCCTCACTCGCCGAGGCGCGCAGCGCGCTGGCCGGGCGGGAGACGGAGATCGCCTTCCTCACCGAGGAGCGTGATGCGCTTTCCGCCCGGGCGGCCGCGGGCGAGGCCTCGGCCGAGCAGGCCGCGCGCATTGCCACGCTGGAGCGCAGAATTGCCGATCGCGAGCGCGCCCTGGCGGTCAGTGATGCCCGGGTGAAGGAGCTTGATGGCAAGCTGGCCGAGATCCGCGCAGCCGCCTCCGCCTCCCGCTCAGCTGCTGGCACGCCCGGTCAGCCCGCGTCGGGCGCTGCTGTCCAGGGCGATATCGCGCAGTTCCTGCAGGAGACCCGCGTCCTTTTCGGGAACTTCCATGCCCTCGTGATCGGGAACACTGATTACGCGCATCTCCCCGATCTCGAGACGCCGGAGCGCGATGTCAAGCGCATCGCGGCCGTCCTGCGTGAGCGCTATGGTTTCCAGGTGCGCGTGCTGCTGAATGCGTCCCGCTACGAGATCCTGAGCGCCATCAATGACTACTACCGAACGCTGACCGAGAACGACAATTTCCTCCTCTACTATGCCGGTCATGGAGAGATCGATCGGGTCAACGAGCGAGGCCACTGGCTGCCCGTCGATGCCGAGCCGCAGAACAGCGCCAACTGGCTCTCGGTGCAGTCCATCACTGACCAGCTCAACGGCATGAGCGTGCGCAAGGCCATCGTGATCGCCGATAGCTGCTACTCCGGCATCCTCACCCGCGCGGCCAT
Source organism: Pseudomonadota bacterium (assembly GCA_039026635.1). Classification (GTDB taxonomy): domain Bacteria; phylum Pseudomonadota; class Alphaproteobacteria; order Rhodobacterales; family Rhodobacteraceae; genus Thermohalobaculum. Next base: position 501 of record JBCCLX010000004.1, on the reverse strand, counting down.
CACGCGCCTGCGGCCGGGGATGAGCGAGGCGAGCATGCGCCGCTTCCTGATCACCATGTCGGAGAAGCGCAGCCGCATGGTGCTGAGCTCTGGCGGGGTGCGCCCGGTCCTCGACGGGGGCGGCGGGGACCATTCGGTCTTCGCCCGCGCCTTCATCGACGCGCTGGAGGGAAATGCGCAGATCCTGGAGGGTTTCGAGCTCTACCGCCGTGTGGCCGAGGCCGTGACCAACGCGGCCGCGCGCTTGAACGCCGAGCAGACGCCTGAATACGCGCCGATGCGCTTTGCCGGGCACGAATCCGGCGATTTCTTCTTCATTCCCCGCTCTCCCTCCTGAGGCCGCCGCCCATGCGCCTGATCGCCCTTCTCGCCCTTTCTCTCCCCCTTGGGCTCTTCGCCCCGGCAGTGGCTCAAGACGTCCGGCTCACGGTCGAGCTCAACAAACTGGAGGACGCGGAGGGCACCTGCCGGAGCTACTTCCTGTTTCGCAATCCGTCGGAC
>JBCCLX010000003.1:0-28771 GCA_039026635.1 Pseudomonadota bacterium | reverse complement strand
GCGTCGGCCAGCGTTGCGCCATAACCGCAGGTCCCGCGCTCTCGTGACAATATTCACGACAGATTAATGACGTTTGTGTAACATTCCTCTGCGGCACCGCTCAGGGCCGCGGCGTTCCCCGGCCGTGCGGGGGGTAACGAGGGCCAGGATGTTGCGACAGCCAGACGGGACGCTAGACCCCACGCCGCAGGGGACGACCGAGACCACTCCAGGCCGCGCCGCCACAGCACGCACCCAGACCGCGGCCCTCAGCCAGCGGAAAGCCGAGCCGATGCGCCAGCAGCAACCGCTGCTCCGCGCCCTCGCCGCGGCAGTGCTCAGCCTCGTCACAGCGCTGCCGGCTGCCGCCCACGATCCGAAACCGGCCCTCCAGTCCAGCAAGACCCTCGACTGCACCTTCTTCCGCAGCCAGGCCTTCAACCAAGCAGACGATCACTACACCGCGCGCATGGAGAAACTCTGCACCATGCTCTCGGACTACAAGAGCGCGGTGATCGACCAGAACACCCGCCATTTCCTCGAAAGCCGGGACGCGCGCCCGAGCGCACCGACCCGTGCAGCAGACCGCGTTGCCGAGATCCCGTCCTCCAGCGATGCCGGCAAATACCTCATCGCCCGGGAGATCGGCCTGATCGACGCGATGGATGGCCTCGCGCAGACCGAGGCGGACAGCCAGCCCTGATCCATCCCTCCCTCCCGCCGCACCGCACAGCATGCGGCGCGGGCGCCGATCGACAGGACCAAGCACAACAGAAGCACGCCCGCTTCCGAACCCGCGCACCGCGCGCTACTTCGGTGTCACACACGGCCCGGAGACCCCCCATGGAACAGCGCAGCATCGCCGCAGGCCCACTCGAGATCGCCTATCTCACGACCGGGCCGGAAGACGGCTGGCCCGTCATCCTCGGCCACGGCTTCCCCTATGACGCCAATGCCTACGACACCGCCGCCCTGATCCTTGCCGGTGAAGGCGCGCGGGTGATCGTCCCCTGGCTCCGCGGCTATGGCCCGACCCGCTTCCGCGACCCGGCAACCCCGCGCTCCGGCGCCCAGGGCGCCCTCGCCGCCGATCTGCGCGCGCTGATGGACGCGCTCGGCATCGCGCAGGCCACGCTCGGCGGCTACGACTGGGGCGGACGCGCGGCCTGTATCCTCGCCGCCCTCCACCCGGAGCGCTGCACAGCCCTCGTCTCCGGCAACAGCTACAACATCCACGATGTGCCCCGCTCGACCATCCCGGGCGACCCCGCGCTCGAGCATGCGCTCTGGTACACCTGGTACTTCCAGACCGAACGGGGCCGTCGCGGGCTCGAGGAGAACCGCCGGGCGCTGACCCATTACCTCTGGCGCCTCTGGTCGCCGGACTGGGCCTTCGACGAGGCGACCTTCGAGCGCAGCGCTCAGGCCTTCGACAATCCGGATTTCGTCGCGGTGGTCACCCATTCCTATCGCGTGCGCCATGGGCTGGTCGACGGCGACCCCGCCCATGCCGAGATCGAAGCCGCGCTGATCGCCCAGCCGCCCATTGGCGTCGCCAGCATCACGCTGGATGGCGCCAGCGACGGGGTGAACCCAGGCACGGCGCAACACGCCTCGCACTTCACCGGCCCGCATGAGCATCGCGTGCTCCCGGCGACGGGCCACAACATCCCGCAAGAGCGCCCGCTGGAGTTTGCCCGCGCGATCCTGGATGCCCGCGCGATGGCCGGGGTCTGACGGCTCGGGGCGGTCTGAGGGCGCTAACGGATTGGCCGGATCGCAGGTCCGCACCCGATCAGCGTGCCGCCTCTTGTCGCCGCAAGCGCTCGACCACCGCGACCTGCACGGCCGCCTGCAGGCGCGAGGTCGCCGCGCGCACCTCCTGCATGGCGGCCTCTACGGCGACGGGGTCGGGCGGGTCGGCGCGCAAGGCCTCGAACATGTCGCTCCGCCTCTCCTGCAGCGCGCGTCGCAGCGCCCGGATCTCGGGCCGGGCTTCACGCACCGCCAGCATGAGCGCCCGGCGCTGCTCCGCAGGCAGCGTCAGCAGACCACCGCCCCGCGCGTCGAAGGGGATGACGCCACTGCGCATCAAACCGACGCCCATCCCCAGCACCGCCGCGTTGAGCAGAAAGGACAGGCAGGCCGCGACGACGAAGCCGACACGCAAAACACGCCCCCATCTCATACCGTCGCCCTCATCCCATCCCTCAGCGCTGCAGCCGACCGACCTGAGCCAAGCGACACGCACGAGTGCGCTGCGTGGCCGGAATGAGCACAGGGCCGGAGGATGGCCGGGAGAAAACCCGATCCGCCCCTCCGGAGATCGCTCTCGATCCGCCGCTGCACCGTCCCCGCTTCATTGTATCAGCCCCATCCACTCAGCCGCGCTGATCCATCAAGGCGTCGAGAGACGGTCGCCCGAGCCCGTCGCCAAAGGCCCCCTCTGTGACGCCACCATCGCCAAAGGCGAGCGCCAGGGCATCGCTGTCGAGCCCATCGGCAAGCCGCAGCGCCAGCCCGTGCCCCGCAACGCCGGAGAGGAGGAGGAGACAGGCAAAGCCTGCCGCCAGCGCTTGCGGGCGCAGGAAACCTCGGCCGAGGACGCTCAGCCCATCCAAGAGGCGCGCCATCGGCCCGGCCCGGCGCCGCGCGTCCTCGGCCTCGATGCGCGCCAGGACGGCCCGCGCCGTGGCGGCCTCATCGGCTGGGCTCGCGCTCGCCGCCCGGATCAGGGCATCGAGCCGCGCATCCCCCGCGCTTTCAGGTGCTTCTGACCTGCCAGATCTGTCTGGCCCGCCTGACCTGCCTGGCTCATCTGACCGGCTCTCACCTGCGCTCATCGCCGCCTCCCGTCATGCCAAACCCTCGTCATCGCCCAGCTCGCGGCGCAGGCGTCGCCGCGCACGCACCAGAAGCTGTTCCACCGACCCCCGGCTCGTGCCCAAGGCCTCGGCGATCTCGGCCGTCCCGAGACCGGCGACCGCCGCCAGCAGAATCGCCATGCGCTGCCGGCCGGGCAATGCCGCGATGGCCGTGCGAGCGGCATCGAGCCGCTGACGCGCCGCAGTGCGCCGCTCGGTCGAGGGCTGATCGGCGGCCATGCCCCCTGTGCTGCCGTCACGCTCCTCAACGCCGGCCTCCTCGAGCCCCATCATCCGGCTGAGGGACCGGCGGCGCTGGCGGTCGATACAGGCGTTGACGGCGATGCGGTAGAGCCAGGTCGAGACCGCCGCGCGGCTGGGGTCGTAGCGGTCCGCCCGCTGCCAGGCCTTCACGAAGGTCTCCTGCACCACATCCTCCGCCTCCACCGCAGAGCCGAGATAGCGCGTGGCGACGGCACGAAGACCGGGTCCTTGGGCCGTCATAAGCGCCACGAGCGCCGCCTGATCGCCCGCGGCGATCGCGGCCATGCGGGCCGCATCGTCCTGGCGCGTGGCGCTCTCGCCCAAGCAGCGCTCCCGTTCCTCAGCCCAACCGCTCGGCCCAGTCTCTCGGCCCAGTCTCTCGGCCCCGCCTTGATCCCCATCGGCTCACGCCCCCGGCAGATCAGCGCATGCCCAGCGGCTGGTCAGCGGCCTCTGGTCAGCGTCTGGGGCTCAGCCAGTTATGCGGCAGGCCGCGCGGTTGATATCCGCCGAAGGGGTCGGGGCCGACCCAAGGGGCACCGCGACGGAGCTCGGTATACCCGCGCGGGGCATGGGGGTCGGGGCTGGTCTCGGCATCGCCACCCGGCACCGGGGTCGTCGCCAGGCGCGCGCTCGGCCAAGGCGTGCCCAGGCCCGCATCCTGAGCACTCCCACCGGCGCGCTCGCGGCTGAGGGCCGTGATGGGCGGGCCCTGCTCCGCCGCCCGTGCTGGGGGCGCGCTGACCGCCGCCACGATCCAGGTCGCAAGGACCGCCACCGCGCCCACGGCCAAAAGCGTCTGCCTCACCTGCATTCCAGGCTCTCCCTTCGCCTCTGCGGCCCGTCATTGCGCTCCGCTTCGGTGCTCAGCGACAGCGCCCCCTACTGCACGCCGCGCAACGCGCCGACCACGGTGCTGATCTCCTCGGCACTCAGCGCGCCGTCGCCGTCCCGATCGGCCAGCGTGAACATCGGGCCCGCCCGTCCAAACTCCTCCGCCGTTAGCGCGCCGTCGCCATCGCTGTCCATACGCCGCAGGCGCAGCGCGATCATCCCATCCATCATGCGTGCTCGGTCCTGCACCGCCTCGCGCGCCGCGGCGATCTCCTCGGCCGTCGCAATCCCATCGCCATCGCGGTCGAGCCTGGCGAACATCCGCGCGCGGCCCTCCGCCGCCTCCGCCGCCGTGATCCGACCATCGCCATCGGTATCGAGGCGCGCCAGCATCCGCTCACCCGGGCTCTGGGCGGCGGCCGCAGAGGAGGCAGAGGGGGCGGCCGGCTCGGCCGAGGGCCCCGTCGCCGGCCCCGCCGCCGGCCCCGTCCCCGTCTGCGCCAAGGTCTCGCTCGGGTCGATCCCCGTGATCCCACCCGCCATGATCGCCAGCGCCAGCGCGACCCCGGGCCCATTGGCTGCCGCCGGGCGCAGGGCGGTCGTGCGCATAAAACTCTTCATCGGTCATCTCCTGCGAAAGAGCCGAGCCTTCATGGGCTCCTTCCCTCTACGCCGACGGGACCAAGGCCCTACGCAGGAAGACGCAGATTCTGTCGCGCAGAGCCGGGCGCACGACCAACGCGCGGCAAAAAGATCAGAGAGGCCGCCTCAGGGCAGCGATGAACCGATCAAGGCGAGGGGCTGATCCCGTTTCGCTTGACCCGCTGGCGCCGGCGCTGGCTGGAGGCGCTGACGAGATAGAGCGCGGCCAGGACCATCAGGATCCCAGCGGCCGTCGCAAAGGGCGAAATGCCATCATAAAGCACCGCACTCGGGGTGCTGAGAAACTGAGCACAGGCAATCGGCAGCGTCTCGGCACCACCGGCGACAAGCGCCCGGCAGCTCTCAGCGGTCACAGTCTCAGCGGCCATAGCGGGTCTCGATCATCTGGGCCAGCTCACGGATATCCGCGGCGGCGTTGCGATACATGGTGACTTCATCCGACAGCGCGGCGCGTTCGTCGGCGCAGAGATACCAGACACCGGCGCCACCGGCAGAGAGCACGCCGCCGGCAATCAGCGCCGGCAAGGCCGTCGCCGCCACGCTCACCCCGACGAGAAAGACGGCCGCGCCCCCAAGGATCGTGACGATGCCCAGCTGCTCCGCCGTGCCGAACCGTCGGCCCAGCGTCTCCGGCTCATGGGCATGCTCCTCGATAAAGAGCGCATCGTTGCGAAGCTTGTCCGCATAATCGCGGATCATATCCTCGGGCAGGTTGGAGAGCCCCGTGGTGATCTCGGCGATCGCTTCGCGAAAGCCCCGCCGCCCGTCACCACCGACACGCTTCAACTCCTCGAACGCCTCGCGCAGAATTTCCTTCCGCTTGCGATCCCCATCATCCATCTCGCGTGCCTCGTCGCGTCTGCCACCAACCGGTCTGCGGCCACCATTCAGCCCAGCAAATGCACCGATGTCGACCAGGGATCATTCATGGCTGAAAAACGCAACGTTAACCATTGGAGGATGCGTCAGCTCGCGCCGATCGGCCCAGCGCCAAGACAAGGGCTCAGGCTCCGCGACCCGTGCCCGGCAGCAGCAGTCCCAATGCGCCACCGCGCCGTTCGGGCTCGATGACGCAGTAGGGTGTCCGGACCCCGACGCTTAGGCGCGCCGCCGAAGACGCAGCAGCGACAGGCCGCCGAGCCCGCTCAAGAGCAGCACCAGGGCGCCGGGCAGTGGGACGACGGAGATGTTGGCCGCAAGCTCGGGAGGCAACGGCGGCGTGGCGTTGTTGCCCGAGATGTTCCCACCGGGGAAGTTCAGCACATCACCGGCCTCGAAAAGGATGCCGACCGCCCGAAAGAGCCGATTATCGTCGACCAGCATCCTGGCCGTGGTGAAGGGCACCAATGGGCCGCCGGAGGCATAGTCCAGATTGGCGTTGGTGCCGTTCACATAAGCCAGCACGGCGCTGTCATTGCCGATCACGTTGTCCAGCGCCAGTTCGCCGAAGACATCCCCGGCGGCGTTGTTGAGCGGCCCATTGGTGTCACGCAATCCGATGAAGCCGAGGAAATCGGCCGTGGGCGCGCCGAGCGCCAAGGCCTGTTCCGGGGTAATCGAGAAGACGTTGTCATTCACCGCCCGATCGAAGCCTGTGAGCGTTGCCGCTTGGGCGGAGGCCGCCATCAAGAACGCTGCGACAGTGAGATAGATGACGCGCATAGGCTGTCCTTCCGACACACATCCGTGGCTCCCCCACGGCCGCGCCAGAGGTGGTTACAGAACTGTCAAAATACAATCAGAATTAGAGTTAATAGGGCAAACTTCGCGTGAGTGGATCGAGACCTGTCCCCCTTTGGAGCAGATCCGCGCGCCCTACTCCGCCTCGAAGCCTAGCGTCTCGGGCTTGAAGACGTAATGGGCGCCACAGAACTGGCAGTCCGCCGTCACCTCACCGTTCTCGGTCGTCATCGACTGAATGTCCTTGGCCGAGTAGATCGACAGGGCGCGGCGCACGCGCGCGGGCGAGCAGGTACAGCCGAAGGCCACCGGCACCGCATCATAGACCCGCGGCGTCTCCTCGTGGAAAAGCCGGCGCAGCAGGCTCTCAACCCCCACATGCGGGCCGATCAACTCATGGGTCTCCACCGAGCCCATCAGGATCGTCGAGCGGTTCCAGTCCTCCGCCCGATCGCCCATGGCGGCCACGTCATCGGCGTTCATCAGCCCGTCCTCGCCCGAGGGCGCATCCGGCACATGGCCCCCCGTGCTCGGCAGCTGTTGCAGCATCATGCCGCCCGCGCGCCAGGACGGCTCCTCACCCGGACCCACGGCCTCGGCCGCTTCGATATGAAAGCGCGTGGCCAGCTGTTCGGATTGAGCGAAATAGACCTCCGCACAGTCGGAAAGATTGCGCCCCGTCAGCGGCGTGACCCCCTGATAGGGCGTCATCCCCGCCCCCTGATCGATGGTCATGCCGAAGAACCCAGTGCCGAGCAGCGCGAAGGGGCTGCCCCGATGGCTCGTCACATCCCCGCGGTCGAAGCTTGCATAGGCGCGCAGCCGGGCCGCACCCCCCTCCTCCGCCGGCGCGAACCAATCCGTCGCGATCAGCCGCACCGGCCCCTCGCCGCGCACCTGCAGCGAGAACCGCCAGCGCAGCTTCATCGCAGCGCCCACCAGCGCCGTCAGCACCACAGCCTCAGCCACCAGCGCCGCCACCGGCGCAGGATAGCGATGCCGCGTCAGGATCTGATCCAGCGTCGCATCCACCCGCGCCACCCGCCCGCGGATCTGCGTGCGATCGAGCTGAAACGGCAGCACGGCATCGTCGCCCGGATGAGCGGGCGCGGAATGGGGCGGGGGAAGTCGGTGCGGATCGGCCATGCCTGCCCACATAGCCCCAGCACTCGCCCCCGCAAAGCCTTTCGCGCCCCGCGTTCTCATGCAATCAGGGTTGCGTTTTCGGAGGCTCTCGATGCGACGTTACGGCGAACCCTGGCTCCCCGGCCGCCCCTATCGCGACCGCCCCGGCGTCTACGCCATCATCCTCGGCCACGGCCCCCGCGCGGGCCTGATCCTCACCGTGACCCAGGCCATGGAGGCGGGCCCGGAGGTGCAACTCCCCGGCGGCGGCATCGACCCCGGCGAGCAGCCCATCGCCGCCCTCCACCGCGAGGTCATGGAGGAGACCGGCTGGCGCATCACAGCCCCCCGCCGCATCGCCGCCTTCCAGCGCTTCTCCTTCCTGCCCGACTACCGCTACTGGGCGCGCAAGACCCAGACGATCTACCGCGCCCGTGCGACGACCCAGGCAGGCCCCCCGCTCGAGCCCAACCACATCCCCCTCTGGCTCCCCCCCGCCGAGGCCGTCGACTGCCTCAGCGTCGCCGGCGACCGCGCCATCCTCGCGCGCTTCCTCGGCCTGTCCGGTGCGGATACGCTACGATAACGACTTCAAGACTTGACCGGCGGGAAATCCTTGGCCCCCGGACGTGAGTCGATATCCCCCCTTGCCGCCGCCGATATCGACGGAGACGCAACGCCCCCAGAGGCCGACGCAAGATCGCCCCAAATCGGCGAGCGCCGCGGCGGAGGAAGGGCGATGCAGGCAGACGGGGATAACAGCACCAGGGCGGACGATCAGGACGATTGGGCGGACGACGACGAGGAGGACGACGACGAGGGGGAGGATTGGGAAGACGACGAAGACGAGCACGACGACGAAGACGAAGACGACCCCCCGCGCATCGAGGACCTAGCCTATGACACCCCGCCCCCCAAAATGCCCGGCGAGGAGGGCCCGCTCCGCGCCGAGCCCGCGCTGCATCAAGCCGTGCGCGAAGTGATGGCGGCGCTCGGGGCGGCGGTCGACCGTCAGCGGCGCCTGGCCACCGACGCCCGCCTGGCCGCCGCAAGGGTGACAGAGCTTTCGGAGTGCGCCGAGCGTCTGATCCAAGCCCTGCCACGGGGCGAGCGGCGCGAGCACGGCCAGCGCCTGGCGGTGATCCACTCGACGACCCGCCCCAACAGCCGCCCCCGCCCCGGCGGCCCGGCCGAGGCCCTCCGCTGGTTCCTGGTCCACCGCCTCGACGAAAGCTTTCGGCCGGCCGACGCCCACCACTGGCTCCAATCAGAAGGCTGGCCCTACACCCGCCGCCAAACCACCGTAAGCCTCGGAAAACTCCACGAAACCGGCTACATCAAACGCGTCGCCCATGGGGTGTATAGACCCAATTCTGCGCATCCAGTCTTGTGTGAATTGGCTTTATCAGCAATCAAAGCAGAAATTGGGAATATAGGTTGAGAATTCTACCTATTACTTTTAAAATATCTACTCCCTATTTCAATAAAGATGCGCCGGTCGTCGAAGTCATCCTTAATTTTCCACTCATGCTCGATAAACGACATGCCGCTTCTTAGCCGATCAGCGGCTTCTGGCTCTCCACATCGAAATTGTATCAGACTGAGCCGGGAGAAGCGCCGCGCGCTGACGCCATTGCCTTGTGCAAGCCGCTTCATATCGCGATCGAAGGCGACTAGGACCGCGCCGTTCTCTTCCGCGACTTTACAAACAACTGGGTCAGGAGAGCCACGCCGAACGACATCTTCAAAAGGGATCCAATGATGTCCGGCAGTTTGGAACGCTTTGCCTACGTCCGCGGGCACGCCTTCATCAATCAATACTCGCATCATGCGATGACACTCTAGGCAACTTTCTCAAATCTAAGCGCCGCCTCAACATCATCTCTTGTAAGGGAAGGGTACTGTTCGAGGATCTGGGCGATAGAGTACCCTGCGTCTGAAAAAGCTTTCAGCGCCCGCACGGATATCCTAGTATCCTTGATCACTGGCTCGCTACTGGCAACACCTCTTTGCATATCTATTTCACCAATACTGCTCGGATCCCTCTCCCACAGCTTAGAAATTGCCTGCTCCATATCCCTCTGAACAACTTTTAGAGGTATCTGCAGTACGAGCTGACCAGAAACCACCTCTTCTCGACGACTGGTCTCGGGATTAAAGAAGACAACCTTTTTGTTTAGTACAAATAGGGTAGTCGACGCCCATGCCCCCGGCGACAGCAGATCAAGGCGGTCTTTGACCTCTCTGAGATGCTGAAGGCTGCATCCAACCTCGTTCTTGAGGGTATTAAGAACTCTGAGCGACGCAAGGTCTTGAAATGAATACATTCTACTAAACGACACTCGGCGGTCTTTATCGGCCAGTGACGGGGAAAAGAAGCCCTCATTGTCCCAGTAACGCAGCTGGTGCCGACTCACACCGGTGAGGCGGGATGCCTGCTCCTCTGTGAAGGCTCGGATGATTGACGCTTCAGCCATTCAGAGTTCAACCTCAAGCGACCTGCCGATATCGTTATCCAATTACGGTCCTCTCTGCTCTATCACATTAGATAGTCGTTGAGTGATTGAAGGAGAACTGCTTTCTGCGCGTGCAGTCGGTTCTCTGCTTCATCAAAAACCACCGATTGGGGGCCGTCGAAGACTTCTGAGGTGACTTCCTCGTCGCGGTGGGCGGGGAGGCAGTGGAGGAAGAGGGCGTCTGGGGCGGCCTCGGCCATCAGGGCGGCGTTCACCTGATAGGGGCGGAGCTGGTTGTGGCGGCGGTCCCGCGTCGTCGGGTCGTCATGCATGCTCACCCAGGTGTCGGTCACCAGCGCATGGGCGCCGGCCGCAGCCCGCGCTGGGTCGGGCTCCAGCAGCACCCGCGCCCCCGCCGCTCGGGCCGCGGCCAGGATCTTCGCATCCGGCGCCAGGGTCTCGGGCCCCGAGATCACCAGCTCATAGCCAAAAGCCGCCGCCCCCTGGATCCAGGAGGCGCAGACATTGTTGCCGTCCCCGAACCAGGCGATGCGCTTGCCCGTGATGGGGCCGCGATGCTCCTCGAAGGTCATGACATCGGCCATGATCTGGCAGGGATGCGTGCGGTTCGTGAGCCCGTTGATGACCGGGACGGCGCTGGCCGCAGCCAGCTCCTCCAGCGTCTCGGCCTTGAAGGTGCGGATCATGATGGCGTCGACAAAGCGCGAAAGGACCCGCGCCGTGTCCCCGATCGTCTCCCCATGCCCAAGCTGCAGATCCGCGCCCGAAAGCACCAGCGTCGTCCCCCCCATCTGACGCACGCCGACGTCGAAGGAGACGCGGGTGCGGGTGGAGGGTTTCTCGAAGATCAGAGCGACCACACGACCCTCTAACGGCAGCGAGTCGTCCGGTGCCCCTTTCGGTCGACCAGCGCGCGCGGTCTTCATGCGCGCCGCCTCGTCCAGCATGGCGCGGAGGTCGGCGGGGGCGACGCGGTCGAGATCGAGGAAGTGGTTCATCCCGAGGCCCCTTCCGCGACCGCGGCGAGGGCGGTGTCGAGCCGCGCACAGCCGTCGGCGAGGTCCTCCTCGCTGATGGCGAGCGAGGGGAGGAGACGGACGGTGCGGTTGGCCGCGGGCACGAGGAGCAGGCCGGCCTCGCGAGCGGCATCGACCACCGTGGCGGGCGCGATACCCTCGCAGAGGCGCAGGCCGAGCATCAGGCCCCGGCCGCGCAGGCTCTCGACAACGCCGGGATGCGCGTCGACGAGCGCGCCGAGGCGTTGCTGCAAAAAACCAGCCTTGGCGCGGACCGCCGCCAGGAAAGCCGGGTCCGAGACGACCTCCATCACCGCCGCCCCGATGGCGCAGCCCAGCGGGTTGCCGCCATAGGTGCTGCCATGGGTGCCGGCAGTCATGGGAGCCGCCGCCGCGGCGGTGGCCAGCACGGCGCCGAGGGGAAAGCCGCCACCGATGCCCTTGGCGACCAGCATGATGTCCGGCGCGATGCCCGCGGTCTCATGGGCGAAGAGCGTGCCGGTACGGCCCATGCCGCATTGCACTTCATCGAGCACCAGGAGCGCGCCATAACGGTCGCAGGCCGCGCGGATGGCTTTGAGCGAGGCGTCGGGTAGGACACGGATGCCGCCCTCGCCCTGCACGGGCTCGACCATCACGGCGGCGACGTCCGGGCCCATGGCGGCCTCGAACGCATCATGGTCGCCCCAGGGGAGCTGCTCGAAGCCGGGCATCAGGGGGCCGAAACCTGCCGTCAGCTTCTCGGACCCGGCCGCGGCGATCGCGCCGGTGGAGCGGCCGTGGAAGGCGCCCTCGAAGGCGAGGATGCGCCCGCGCTCGGGCCCTGCACCCTTGCGCACCATCTTGATCGCCAGCTCGGCGGCCTCGGTCCCGGAATTGGTGAAGAAGACCGTGTCGGCGAAGGTTGCGTCCACCAGCAGCTGAGCCAGCCGCTCCTGCTCGGGCACCTCATAGAGATTGGAGACATGCCAGACCCGCCGGGCCTGCGCCTCCAGCGCCGCGACCAGCCTAGGATGGGCGTGGCCCAACACATTGACCGCAATGCCCGCCCCGAAATCGAGGTAACGTCGGCCATCCGTCGTCCACAGCCAAGCGCCCTCACCACGCTCGAAAGCGATCGGCGTGCGGGCATAGGTGGGCATGACGGGTGGGATCGACGCTGCGGCACCGGTCATCGGGTGCCTCCTCTTGTTGGGGATGGATGGAGGGAGGACGAATGCAGGGCGCCGGGGGGCCTGTCAATGCGGGGGCCGGGCGGGCGCGTCAGCCTTTCAAGCGGTAGCCAGTGTCGAGCCATCGCCAGGCGACCCAACCGAGCAGAGCATTGGTGACGATCAGGATGACAAGGCCGAGCCAGGGGTTGGCGTCGGACTGGCCCAGAACACCGTAGCGAAAACCGTCGATGGCGTAGAAGAAGGGGTTCGCGCGGCTCACGGCCTCGAAGGCGGGGGGAAGCGCGGCGATCGAATAAAAGGTGCCCGAAAGGAAGGAGAGCGGCGTGATGACGAAGTTCGTCACCGCCGCCATTTGATCGAACTTGTTGGTGTAGATGCCCGTCAGCAGCCCGAGAAAGGCGAGCATGCCGGCGCCCAGCAGCACGAAGGCAAGCGCCCATAACGGCGCCGCCACCCCGAGCCCGACGATGGGCAGGATCACGACCCCGATGACAAGCGCGCAGAGCAGTGCCCGCGTCATGCCGCCCGCGATATAGCCGAACAGGATCTCGGCGGCGGAGAGCGGGGGCATCAGCGTGTCGACGATGTTGCCCTGCACCTTGGCAATGCCCATCGAGGACGAGGTATTGGCGAAGGCGTTCTGGATCACTGCCATCATCAGGATGCCCGGCGCGATGAACTGTTCAAAGGGCATGCCGCCGGGATCGCCGCGCCCGGCCGCGAAGGCCAGGCTGAAGACCAGCATAAAGAGGCCGGCGGTCGCGACAGGGGCCAGGATCGTCTGCGCCCAAACATTGAGGAAGCGCTGGACCTCGCGCGCGTAAAGCGTGCGCAGGCCGAGCCAGTTCACCCGGCCAAAGCGCCGCTGACCCATGCTGGCGAGCGCCCGCGCCCCCGACGCTGACCCCGACGCAGATCCTCCCGCCTCTCCGACCCTACCCTCTGCCATCGTCGTCTCCTGCCCTCTCACAGGTGTTTTAGAGCCGCTTTGCACCCTCTTGCCAGCCTTGCCCAAGAGGTCTGCGCCTTGTCTGGACCCCCAAGGCGCTTTACCTGAGAGCGCAGTGGGAAAGGGAGTGCCGTATGAGCTGGACCGACGAACGGGTCGAGAAGCTGAAAGAGCTCTGGGCCGAGGGCATGAGCGCGAGCAAGATCGCCAAGGAACTTGGCGGGGTGACGCGCAATGCCGTGATCGGGAAAGTGCATCGGCTGGGGCTCTCCAACCGTAACGGCGCGGCTGTCGGCGCGGCGGGGGCTGAGGAGGCTGCGGCTCCTGCGCCGGATGTGCAGGCGGCAGAGGTCGAGGCTGAGGTCTCGCCCGCCGTTGAGGCAGAGATCGAGCCGGCTGCCCCTGAGCCCGCGCCGCTGCCTGTGCGCCGCGAGCCGGTGATCCGTGATGCCTCCCAACCGCGCCCACCGGGCCTGCCCACGCCGGAGGAGGAGAGCGCGCGAGCGACGCTCATCGAGATCGAGAAGATGGCCCGGCGTCTGACGCTGCTGGAGCTGACCGAGCGGACGTGTAAGTGGCCGATCGGCGATCCGACCGACGACAACTTCCACTTCTGCGGACTGCCAGCACTACCCGGCAAACCCTATTGCGAGCACCACGTTCTGGTCGCCTATCAGCCCATGAGCACCCGTCGGGATCGCAGCCGCTCTCGCTGAGATGAGCGCTCCCCTGACGCCCGGACGGCTTTGCTGATCAGGAGCCGTAGGTCTCGTCGAGGGCGTAACCGGCGGCGCGGACCGTGCGGATGGGGTCGCGCTCACCTTTCAGGTTGAGCGCCTTGCGCAGACGGCCCACATGCACGTCGACGGTGCGCGCCTCGACATAGACATCCCGCCCCCAAACGAGGTCGAGCAGCTGCTCGCGGCTGAAGACCCGGCCAGGGCGCTGCATCAGACAGTCGAGCAAGCGGAACTCGGTGGGGCCGAGATGGACCTCGCGGTCCGCCCGGCGCACCCGTCGGGTTTCGCGATCCAGCGTCAGATCGCCGAAGGTGGCGACATCGGCGGCCAGCGTCGGACGCGAGCGACGGAGCAGCGCGCGCACGCGGGCCGTCAGCTCCGGTACCGAGAAAGGCTTCGTCAGATAGTCGTCAGCGCCCGTATCGAGGCCGCGCACGCGGTCGTCCTCCTCGCCGCGCGCCGTCAACATGATCACAGGCGTATCCCGCGTCTCACCCCGGGCACGGATCCGGCGGCAGATTTCGATGCCGGAGAGGCCCGGGAGCATCCAGTCGAGCAGCACGATGTCGGGCCGCTCCTCCTCGATGGCGAGAAGCGCGTCCTCGCCGTCGGCAGAGACACGGACCGTGAAACCTTCCTTGCCCAGATTGTACTCCAGCAGGGCCGACAGGGCGTCCTCATCTTCGACTACCAGTACCCTCGCAGACATCGCACGTCCCTTCCACGTCTCGCGCCCCTAAGGCCGCTTCGCTTTCCTGTCAGTCGCCCTCAGGCGTCATGTCGGGGAACTCTCCAAAAGGGTCCCCTTTCGGACGTTCGTCCTTCAGAGGCTTACCCTCCACGACATAATAGGTCATCTCTGCAATAAAAGTTGCGTGATCCCCAATACGCTCTAGATTCTTGGCAACAAACATCAGTTGTGAGCAGTGCTCAATCCGCCGCGGATCTTCCATCATGTAAGTGGTCAGCTCACGGAAGATGGAGTTATACATCTCGTCAACTTCAACATCCCGACGCCAGACGCTAACTGCCAGGTCGGTATTGCCGGTTGTGTAGGCGTCCAGCACCTCGGTGAAGGCGGCCTGTGTCTGTCGCCCCATGCGCAGGATTGACCCTTGCACGCGCAGGGGCTGGCTCTCGTTCAAGAACTGCGCGCGCTTGGCGATGTTCTTCGCGAGATCCCCGATGCGCTCGAGCGTCGAGGCGATCTTCAATGCTGAGACGACTTGGCGCAGATCGCCGGCCATGGGCTGACGCAGCGCCAGCATCTGGATCGCGCTCTCCTCGAGCCGCTGCTCCAGCCGGTCGAGCCGAACATCGGCGGCCACGACCTCCCGCGCCAGCGCGTTGTCGCGCAGATGGATCGCCTCGAGGGCGTTTCCAAGCTGTTCTTCTGCGATGCCGCCCATTTCCCAGATCCGCGCGGTCGTGTCGCGCAGTTCGAGATCGAAGGCTGTAACGATGTGGCGGCTTTGCCCCTCTTCCATCCCCTGTCGAGCGCCTCAATCAGCGCCCGTCCCTTCTGCGATCAGCCGAACCGGCCAGTGATGTACTGTTGCGTCTTCTCGTGGCTTGGCGCCGTGAAGATCTTGCCCGTGTCGTCGTACTCGAGCATCAGGCCGAGGTGAAAAAACGCGGTCTTCTGGGACACGCGCGCCGCCTGCTGCATGGAGTGGGTGACGATCACGACCGAATAGGACTGGCGCAGCTCGTCGATCAGCTCTTCGACCTGCGCTGTCGCGATAGGGTCGAGCGCCGAACAAGGTTCGTCCATCAGCAGCACTTCCGGCGCCGTGGCCACAGCCCGCGCGATGCAGAGGCGCTGCTGCTGCCCGCCCGAAAGACCCGTACCCGGCTGGTCGAGGCGATCTTTCACCTCGTCCCACAGCGCCGCACGGCGCAGCGACTTCTCGACGATGCTGTCGAGCTCGGCCTTGCTGCCCGCGAGCCCATGGATCTTGGGACCATAGCTCACATTCTCATAGATCGACTTCGGGAACGGGTTCGGCTTCTGGAACACCATGCCGACACGCGCGCGCAGCTGAACCGGATCCACGTCCTCGTCATAGATGTCGCCGCCATCGAGCTCGATCGTGCCCGTCACGTTGCAGATCTCGATGGTGTCGTTCATCCGATTGAGGCAGCGCAGAAAAGTCGACTTGCCGCAACCCGACGGACCGATGAAGGCCGTCACGGCCTTGTCCTGGATGTCGATCGAGACCTGCTTGATCGCCTGCGTCGAGCCGTAGAACACATCCACGTCCTTGCAGCGGAGCTTTGTCTCGTTGTTGACGGTGACACTCTCGACGCTCGGGGGCATCGGCGCGGGTTTCGCGGTCGTCGTCTCGTGGGTCGTGTCGGTCATCACCAGCGCCTCTCGAAGCGTTTGCGGAGCAGGACGGCCAGAGCGTTCATGATGATCAGGAAGACCAACAGAACAGAGATGGCCGCAGCGGTCTTGTCGTCGAACAGCCGCTCGGAGTTGCTGTTCCACTGGTAGATCAGGGTCGGGAGCACGTTGCCGGGGCTCAGCGGGTCACCTGGCGGCTCCTGGATGAAGGAGTTCATGCCGACGAGCAACAGGGGCGCGGTCTCGCCCAGCGCTTGGGCCATGCCGATGATCGAACCCGTGAGGATACCCGGCATGGCGAGCGGCAACACATGGTGGGTCGCCGTCTGAAGCCGCGACGCCCCAAGGCCGAGCGCTGCGTCACGGATCGAAGGGGGCACGGCGCGGATCGAGGCGCGGCCGGCGATAATGATCGTCGGCAGCGTCATCAGCGCCAGCACGGCACCCCCGGCCAGCGGCGACGACCGGGGCAGGAAGCCACCGATCGTAAAGTCATAGCCGAAGAGATGCACCGGCACGCCCGAGACGAAGATCGCCAAGCCCAAGAGGCCAAAGACGATCGACGGCACGGCCGCGAGGTTGTTGATGTTCACCTCGATCAAGTCCGTCACCCGGTTCTTCGGCGCAAACTCTTCGAGATAGATCGAGGCCATCACACCCAGCGGGAAGGCGAGCAGGAAGGTGACGACCATCGTCCAGAACGAGCCGACAACCGCGCCCCAGATCCCCGCAAGCTCGGCGCTGGCGCTATCCGAATTGTTGAGGAGGCGCGTGTTGAGCACCTGCCCGATCGCGCCGCGATCCTCGAAGATCTCCATCCAGACGGCCTGACGGTCCGAGACAAGCCTGGTGCTCTCTGGCCGATCGAGCAGATAGCCGTTCCATGTGCCCTCAGCCCAGGGACCGGTCTCGTCAGACGGTGCGTAGATCACCGCGGTCGCACTGCCGCGCTCGATCTCGGTCACCTTGAACCAGGTCTCGCCGGCTTTGATGAGGAAGGAGACATCCGCCTCCGTCAGCTGATAGCGCAGGCCCTCCTCACCGATCACGGTGGCCAGACGCATCAGCGCATCGGCACGCTGTTCGGCCTGATCGCGGCGGGCGCGGAAGCTCTCGAGTTGCGCCTGCAGCCTCGCGCGCTCCTCATCGGTCGCGGCATCCAGAATGCGCTCTTCGGTGACGTCGACCGCGTTCTGCTGGCGCCGCTGCTCCGCCCGCGCCCGGCCCGCGTCAAAGCGACGTTGGCCCCGGATGGCGTCGAAGAGTTCGCCGAAGGAGGACCATTCGAACTCGAGGTCGTAGGTGCCTTCCTCGTCACCCGGCGTCGAGATCAACTGACCCAGACCGCCGATGTTATCCGGCCGACCCATGGAGCCTTTGAGATAGAGCTGAAGATTGTCGTCCAGCAGGGCATCGAAGGCGATGGTCTGCCCGATGACGCTCGGATCGGCCTTGACGATATCGCCAAGGAACAGGCCCGCGTCGTTGGAGACAAGCGAGGTGAGCTGCCGGCTCTCTCGGCGGCCAACCTCTCCCGGCACCGCGTCGGTCAGAGCGTCCTGGATCGGGCGGCGCAGACTGGCGCGAATGTTGGGGTTCGGATCGTTGATCCGCTCCATATCGCGATCGGAGACCTCAATCTTGGTCTCCAGCGCCAGGGTGTACTCATAGACCACGTTCGTCGTCTTGGTGACGATGGTGGAGACGAGCAGGAGCAGCGCCGCGCCGGCGAGGCCGATGGCCAGGATACCGTAGGCCTTGAGGCGAACCTCGGCCCAATGCCGCGCCCGCAGGCGCCGCTTGGTGGCCTGTGAGGTGTGCTTGGCCGAGAGCTCGGTGAAATCGATGACGTCGGTCATAACCGGCTCCTCAGTCGTACATCTCGCGGTACCGCCGCACGACACGCAGCGCCACCACGTTGAGAACGAGCGTCACGCAGAAGAGCGTGAAGCCAAGCGTGAAGGCCGGCGCCGCCGCCGTGGCCGCATCCGTATCGCCCGTGATCAGCATGACGATCTGCACCGTCACGGTGGTCACGGCATCGAGCGGATTGAGCGTCATATTCGCCCCCTGTCCCGCGGCCATCACCACGATCATGGTCTCGCCAATGGCGCGCGATGTCCCGAGCAGAACCGCCGAGACGATCCCCGGCAGCGCCGCCGGCAGAACGACACGGCGAATGGTCTCAGCCTTGGTGGCGCCGAGGCCGTAGGAGCCATCGCGCAGCGCCTGGGGCACCGCGTTGATGACATCGTCCGACAGCGAGGAGATGAAGGGAATGATCATGATCCCCATCACAACCCCGGCGGCCAGCGCACTCTCAGATGCGATGGACAGCCCGATCGACGCGCCGAAATCCCGCAGCGCCGGCGCGACCGTGATCGCCGCGAAGTAGCCGTAGACCACCGTGGGAATGCCCGCGAGCACCTCGAGCAGCGGCTTCGCCCAGGCACGCGTCCGCTTCGACGCGAAGTCAGCCAAGTAGATCGCGGCGAAGAGCCCGATCGGCACGGCCACGCACATGGCGATGATCGTGATCATCATGGTGCCGACGAAGAGCGGCACGGCACCGACCTTCTCCGGATCCAGCGTTCCGGCCGAGACGCCCGAGAGCGGCGACCAGGTCGTGCCGAACATAAAGTCGTCCACGTTCCAGCCGATGCGCTGGAAGAAGATCAGCGTCTCCCCGATCAGCGACAGGACGATGCCGATCGTGGTGAGAATGGCGATGCCGGCCGCGGTCCACAGCGCCGTACGAAGAACGCGCTCGGCGCGATCACGCGCCCGGAAGCCCTGCGCGATCTGGCTCCAAACCACATAGAAGGCAGCACCGGCACCGATAAGCCCGGCCAGCGAAACGAGAATGACGCGGATCGTGTTGTAACTGCCGTAGGTGTCGGCAACGGTTTGGCGAAGATCGTCGACCGCAGAGGCCAGGCCCCCCGTGGCGATCTTAACGGCGTCGCTAAAGACCAGCTCCTGCTCGATGCGCCGCATATCGGGCGCGAGATCGACGATGGCGCTCATGACGAGCGAGTTGACGATCCCACTGACCACCAGCTGCGTCAGGATCAGCGCGCCAAAACCGGCGATGGCGACCCAGAGGAGCGCGTAGAGGCCGTGGTAGGACGGGCGCGAATGCAGCGAAGCGAGGCGACCGTCTGCCAGGGACACTGCCCGTTGGCGACAGACGGCAAAAGACGCGAAAGCCATGAGCGCAATCGCGAGGAGCACGTAAGGCAGCATCTCCACTCTCCCAGAAAGAACCGCCAGCGCTTGCAACGCCTGTCAATCTCTCGGTTCTCGGTCGTCGCCGCACAGGTCTGCGCGCGGCGACGTCGAGGAGGTGGGAACACGCAGCCCCCACCCCCAGAGTAGTCTCAGGGAGTGCCCGTTACGACGACGAGCCTTCGAGAATGGCCTTGGTCAGCTTCTTCTGGCCCATAGCCTGTTCGGCGTTGTCCTGATGCGCGCTACCGTCCAGCGGGATCAGGCCACGCTCGACCAGGTAGCCGCCGTCAGCCGACGCATCCTGCGACACGAACTCAGCCACATACTCCATGATGCCGGGCACAACGCCGACGTGGGCGTTCTTTACGTAGAAGTACATGGTGCGCGAGAGCGAGTAGTCGCCGGTCAGAATGTTGTCGAAGGTCGGGACAACGCCGTTGACCGTCGCGCCTTTGATGGCGCCCGAGTTCTCTTCGAGGAAGCTGTAGCCGAACACGCCGATGGCGTTCGGGTTGGCCTGCAGCTTCTGCACGATGAGGTTGTCGTTCTCGCCGGCATCGACATAGGCGCCGTCGTCACGCACTTCGATCTCGACCTCGATGCCAGCGTCCTCGCAGCCTTCCTCGAGGGCGAGCTCTTCGAAGGCGTCACGGGTGCCCGAGGACGGCGGCGGGCCGAGAACCTCGATCTTGATGGCCGGGAGCGACGGGTCGACATCCGACCACATGGCCGGCTCGCCAGCGCCCTTGACGAGGGCCTTGCAGAGCTGCTCGCGGGTCAGGGCGAAGTCCGGGCCCGACTTGTCATTGGCGACGACGATGCCGTCATAGCCGACGAAGACCTCGGTGATGTCGGTCACGCCGTTCGACTGGCAAAGATCGAACTCGCTCGTCTTCATGCGGCGCGAGGCGTTGGTCATGTCCGGATGCTCGACACCGACGCCGGCACAGAACAGCTTCAGGCCACCGCCCGAACCGGTCGACTCAACAACGGGCGTCTTGAAGCCCGACGCCTTGCCGAAAGATTCGGCAACGGCGGTGGAGAACGGGAAGACGGTAGACGAGCCAACGATGCGGATCTGGTCGCGGGCGGCGGCGGTGCCGGCCATGCCGACGACGGCGATGGCGGCCACAGCCACGCCAATGCTGAGCTTGGTCACGGTGTTGTCTCCAATCAGACGGATTAGCGCTGAAACAGCCTCAAGGCTGCGAACGGAGTGCCCTCCTGAGCACGCCCGCCAGGTACTCCGGGAGAGCAAAGCTTTTGTGACAGTTTTTGACTAATGCCGTGTCACGGTAGCCACGTCGTCCCATCCCGACACGAAGGCGCGCCGAGGGGTGGAGGGGGAGGCTAACCGGTCAGGCGCCGTGGGTTCTGAGCGGGCGCGCTCTGCGCATCCTCGACCAGCAGCGGGAGCCACACGGTGAAGCGCGCGCCCTCGCCCGGCGCACTGTCGATCTCAAGTCGGCCACGGTGTCGATTGAGGATGTGTTTGACGATCGCGAGCCCGAGCCCTGTGCCCCCCCGCTCTCGCGAGCGACTGACGCTGACCCGATAGAACCGTTCAGTCAGCCTGGGGAGATGTTCGCGGGCGATCCCGGGCCCGTCGTCGGCCACCGTGATGCCGAACATGCCGGCCTCATCGCCCGTGCCGACGGACCAGCGGACCTCCACGGTACCAGCCTCCTGCCGACCGTATTTGAGCGCGTTCTCGATGAGATTGACAAAGACCTGTGCCAACTCCTCCCGCGCGCCGGGCACGATCATCGTCTTCTCCGAGAGTTCGGTCGGCGCAGCGGCCATCTGGATGCGCGCATCCGCTTTCTCCGCAATCGGGCGAAGCGCTTCGACAACTTCACCGACGAGCCGCATAATATGTTGCGGCTCAGAGGGATGCACGCGTTCGTTCAGCTCGATGCGATTGAGCGAGAGCAGGTCCTCGACGACGCTGCGCATGCGATCGGCCTGCGCCGCCATCATGGGCAAGAACCGCGCCTGCGCCTCCGGGTCGCCGCGAGCATGGCCGAGCAGGGTTTCGATCAAGCCCGAGACGGCGGCGAGCGGCGTCTTCAGCTCATGGCTCGCATTGGCGACGAAATCACGGTGCAGCTCCTCGGCCCGCTTCGCCTGGGTCCGATCTTCGATGGCTACGAGCACGGCCGGGCGTCCGGGCTCCTCCGCGAGCCAGCTCTCCTCTCCAATGCTGAGCACATGGCAGAAGAGGTGCAGCGTGCGAGCGCGGCGCAGCGTGACCTCGATCTCCTCCGGCTCCCCGATCGCCATGACGGTCTCGATGGTCTCCAGCAGGCGCGGCGCGCGCAACGCCTCCACCGCAAAGCCGCTGTCTGCCCCGCGCCCGAAGAGCGCGCGGGCTGAGGGGTTCATGAAGAGGACATACCCATCCGGCGAGATCAGGATGATGCCGAGGGGGAGCCGCTCGAGCAGCACCCGCCCCAGCCCGAGCGGCAGATCGCCGGCCTGGCCCAAGGGGGGTGCGCTCAGATCCTCCGACGGCTTCGCCGGCGCGGGCGGCGGGGGCAGTTTCACCAGCTCGTCGCGCTCCTGCAGGAGGGCCCCGGCGACGGCCCCGACGCCTGCGGCCAGGGCGATCACGCCTGGCGTTCCGTTGAGCTGATGCGCAACGAAAGCCGCCGCCGAGGCGCAGACCCCCGGCGCTGCCAGATTCCAGACGAGCCTCGCCCACATCGGCGCCCACCCCGCATTCTGCCCGACCAAAGCCGATCGGGCCCTTTCGCCTCAGATCATCCGCCAGATCATCCACCAGATCATCCGCCAGATCATCCGCCGGGCCGTGCCGACTGGAAACGCCGCGACGGAACGGTCATATGGGGCTGCAAGATACTTGCAGGAGTAGCATGATCCGCTTCGCCCTCAGATGCCGACATGGTCACACTTTCGAGGCCTGGTTCGACAGTGGCACAACCTTCGACCGCCTCAAGGCGGCCGGCGCCCTTTCTTGTGCGGAATGCGGCGATCCGCATGTGGAGAAGGCTCTGATGGCCCCGGCGGTACAGGTCTCCGAGACACGTCGGAACGTACCGATGCCCGAGCCAGGGCAGTCGGAGGGGCCGTCGGAGGGGCCGCGGGCGGGACCATCGGAGGGGTCTGCATTCCCCCCTGTTGCCGGGCCAGGACCGGCTGGCAGACCGACACCAGGACCAGGGCCGAGCGCCCCAGCGCCTCTTCCAATGCTGTCCACACCCTCGGACCCACGCGAGACGGCACTTAAGGAATTGCGACGCCGGATCGAGGCCGTGTCGGATAATGTGGGTCGTGACTTCGCCGCCGAAGCGCGGCGGATCCATGCAGGCGACGCGCCGGAGCGGCCTATTCTTGGCGAGGCCAATGCCGAGGAAGCGCGCGGGCTGATCGAAGACGACATCCCCGTCCTGCCCCTGCCCTGGATGTCGAAGCGCGACGCCTGAGGCCCAGGGCCCCCTGCCGCGCGGCGGGCAGCGCTCATCACCAAAGCCTTAGGCCCGTTGCCGCCACGCACGCGCGCGGATATAGGGGCGCGGCGCCGGTGCCCGCCGGCGCGCGCAACCGCCTGCCGAAGACAGACCGTCGAAGATCACGCCATGACCGGATCGCCCGCAGATGCCAGTACAGCCGCCCGAGCACCGCGGCTGGTGATGAAGTTCGGCGGCACCTCCGTCGCCGATCTGACGCGCATCCGTGCTGCGGCCGAGAAGGTCGCCGGCGAGGTGGCTCGCGGCTACGACGTGGCCGTCGTCGTCTCGGCCATGGCGGGCGAGACGAACAAGCTCGTCGGTTTCGTCGGCGATGCAGCCGTGCCGCCGGGGGACAACGGCCACGGTCTCTACGATGCGCGGGAGTACGACGCGGTCGTCGCCGCGGGCGAGCAGGTGACGTCGGGCCTGATGGCGCTCACCTTGCAGTCCGTGGGGGTGCCCGCCCGGTCCTGGCAGGGCTGGCAGATCCCGATCCACACCTCAGCCGCGCATGGCGCCGCCCGCATCGAAGCAATCGAAACCGAGGCACTCAGCCAGAAATTCAGCGAGGGGCTGCACGCCGTCGTCGCCGGCTTCCAAGGGCTTGGGCCGGACGGCCGGATCGCCACGCTCGGCCGCGGGGGCTCGGATACCTCGGCCGTGGCGCTCGCCGCAGCACTGGGTGCCGAACGCTGTGACATCTACACCGATGTCGAAGGCGTCTATACCACTGATCCGCGCATCGAACGACGGGCGCGCAAGCTCGAACGCATCGGCTATGAGGAGATGCTCGAGCTTGCGAGCCTCGGCGCCAAGGTGCTGCAGACCCGCTCGGTCGAGCTCGCCATGCGCTACAATGTGCGCCTGATGGTGCGCTCGTCGTTCTCGGATGCGCCCGGCACGCTCGTCTGCCGCGAGGAGGAACTCTTGGAACAGAACGTCGTCTCGGGCGTCGCCTACAGCCGCGACGAAGCGAAAGTCACGCTCCTCAAAGTACCCGACCGCCCCGGCATCGCAGCCTCGGTCTTCGGTCCGCTCTCCGAGGCCGGTGTGAATGTGGATATGATCGTTCAAAATATCGGCGCCGATGGCATGACCGATATGACCTTCTCCTGCGCGCTGACTGAGGTGGCTCGCGCCCGCGCTGCGCTGGAAGCCGCCAAGGACGACATTCGCAATCAGGAGATGGTCGTCGACGAAGGCGTCGCGAAGGTCTCGGTCGTCGGCATCGGCATGCGCAGCCACGCGGGCGTCGCCCAGCGCATGTTCCGCGCCCTCGCCGAGGAGGGCGTGAACATCAAGGTGATCACCACCTCGGAGATCAAGGTATCGGTGCTGATCGATCGAAAGTACATGGAGCTGGCCATTCAGGCGCTCCACGAGGCCTTCGGGCTGGCGGAGACTCAGTAAAGCCCTCCCGAAATCGGATCGGGGCACGATATTTGAAAGAAGCCCCGCGGCACCGCCGAACCGGGGCCGGATGACGAGGGGGACGCGATGTCCGCCACCGAAAAAGGAGGGGCTCGCGCTCTGCTGCGCTCGCTGCGCAGTGTGATGGCGCGCCAGGACGACGGGCAGGCGCGGCTCGACAAAGTCGTGCGCCTCGTCGCAGCCAATATGGTGGCAGAGGTGTGCTCGATTTATCTGCGGCGCGATGAGCGGACGCTGGAGCTTTATGCCACCGAGGGCCTCAATCCGGACGCTGTCCATCGGGCCCGGCTGCGCGTCGGCCAGGGCCTTGTGGGGCGGATCGCGGCTGAGGCAGAGCCGCTCGCGACCGATGATGCCCAAAACACCCCGGGCTTTCGCTACCTGCCCGAGACGGGCGAGGAGATCTATCGCTCGTTTGTCGGCGTGCCGATCCAGCGCTTTGGCGAGGTCATGGGCGTGCTTGTCGTCCAAAACCGTACGCCCCGGCGGTACAAGGATGACGAGGTGGAGGCGCTTGAGGTCGTCGCGATGGTGATCGCGGAGATGACCGAAGCGGGCGCCTTCCTCGGCTCGGACGGGATCGCCACGGGCGCCGGCCGGCGGGGCGGGGCCTTGATGATCGAGGGGACGCCGGCCTGTGAGGGCGTCGCCGAGGGCGTGGTGCACCTGCATGAGCCGCGCCTCGTCGTCTTCGACCCCATCGCCGATGATGTGGAGACCGAGCGTCGGCGCCTGGCCGAGGCCATCGCGGCGATGCGCGAAGATATCGACCGGATGATCGAGGCCGAACGGCTTGGTCCCGCCAGCCAGACGCGCGACATCTTCGAGGCCTATCGCATGTTCGCCCGGGACAAGGGCTGGATGCGCCGCCTCGACGAGGCGATCGAGAGCGGGTTGGCCGCCGAGGTCGCTGTGGAGAAGGTGCAGACCGTGGTGCGCGCCCGCATGGAGCGCGCGACCGATCCCTATCTTCGGGAGCGGCTCAGTGATCTCGACGATCTGGCCAACCGGCTGCTGCGCTATCTGACGGGTGGGGATGCGGCGGATGAGCTGCCCGAGGGCGCGGTCCTGGTGGCGCGGGCCATCGGGCCGGCGGAGCTTTTGGACCATGCAGGCCGCATCCGCGCCGTCGTGCTCGAAGAAGGCTCGCTCTCAAGCCATGCCGCTATTGTCGCGCGCGCGATCAACATCCCCATGCTGGTCGGCTGCGAGCGGATTACGCGGGATGCCAACCCCGCCGACACCATCGTGGTCGATGGCGATCAGGGGCGCGTGCACCTGCGCCCCGAGCCCTCGGTTCACACCGCCTTTCGCGAGAAGATCGCGCTCGAACGCCAAAACCGCGCCGCTTACCGCAAACTCGCCGCCCTGCCGGCCGAGACGACGGATGGCACCACCGTTCGGCTGCGCATGAACGCCGGCATCCTGGCGGATCTGCCCAGCCTGTCAGTGTCGGGCGCGGAAGGGGTGGGGCTTTTCCGCACGGAGCTGCAGTTCATGATCCGGGGCAGCCTACCGGGTCGCGAGATCCAGGCAGCCCTCTATGACCGAGTGATCACGGCAGCCAAGGGCCAGGAGGTGATCTTCCGCACCCTGGATATCGGCTCCGACAAGATCCTGCCCTACCTCCGGCGCGATCCAGAGCCGAACCCTGCCCTCGGCTGGCGCGCCATGCGCGTGGCGCTCGACCGCCCGCTCCTCTTCCGCATGCAGATCCAGGCGCTGATCCGCGCGTCCAAGGGCCGCCCCCTCAGCATCATGTTCCCCATGATCACCGAGGCCTGGGAGTACACGCAGGCGCGCGAGATGGTGCTGGCAGAGGTCGATCGCCTCGCGGCCCGTGGCGTCACGCGCCCTGAGCATCTGCGCCTCGGCCTCATGCTCGAGACGCCGAGCCTCGTCTTCGCGCCCATCGACCTCTTCGAAGCCGCGGATTTTGTGAGTGTGGGCGGCAATGACCTCCTCCAGTTTTTCTTCGCCGCCGATCGGGAGAACGAACGGGTGCGGCGCCGCTACGATCTGCTCAATCACACCGCTCTCGGCATGCTGGGCGAGATCGCGCGCAAATGCGCGGCTGCGGGCACTTCGGTGAGCTACTGCGGCGAGGCGGCCGGCCGACCGCTCGAGGCCATCGCGCTTGCGGCCGTCGGTTTCCGCGAGCTTTCCATGCGCCCGGCCTCGATCGGCCCTGTGAAGCGCGCCTTGCGCGCGGTCGATCTTGTCGCGGTGCGCGGGCTCATCGAAGCCTCCGCCGCAGATGGCGATCCCTCGGCCCGCATGCGCCTGCGGGCCTGGCGCGATGCGGAGAACATGCCGTTCTGAGACAGCGCGCGCTGACCGCGCACCTTCTCGCCCCAGCCATGGGTACATAGCCGCGTCGCCACGGCGCGGTGCGTCACGCTGGCTCTCGGGCGCTTGGCTGGTTAGGCTTGGCAAAACCAGGGAGGTGACACGATGGAAATGCCCGTTCCCAGCGATGCAGCCCTTGCCAATCGCGCTGCGCTCGTCGAGGCATTGCTCGCAGCCCTCGGCGCCGATGGCGTGATCCATGCGACCGAGGAACTGGTCGCCTATGAATGCGACGCGCTCACGGCCTACCGCTGCCCGCCGCTTGCCGTCGTGCTGCCGCGTACGACCGAGGAGGTGGCCGAGACGGTGCGCATCTGCCGCCGCTTTAGCGTGCCGATCGTGCCGCGCGGCGCCGGCACCTCACTCGCGGGCGGCGCGCTGCCGACAGCCGATAGCGTGATCCTGGGCGTTGCCCGCATGAACGGCGTGCTTGAGACCGACCTGGAGAACCGCTTCATCCGCGTCCAGACCGGCATCACGAACCTTAAGGTAACCGGAGAAGTCCAGGGCGAGGGCTTTTTCTATGCCCCAGATCCCTCCTCCCAACTGGCCTGTGCCATCGCGGGCAACATCGCGATGAACTCCGGCGGCGCGCATTGCCTGAAATACGGCGTGACGACCAACAACCTGCTCGGCGTCACAATGGTCACTGCCGAGGGCGATGTCGTCGAGATCGGTGGCGCCCATGTGGAAGCCGCCGGCTACGACTACCTCGGCCTCGTCTGTGGCTCCGAGGGGCAGCTTGGCATCATCACCGAGGCGACGCTGCGCATCCTGGCCAGCCCCGAGGGCGCGCGCCCGGTGCTCCTCGGCTTCGCCTCCTCCGAGATCGCCGGGGCCTGTGTGGCCGACATCATCCGCTCCGGCGTCATCCCCGTGGCTATCGAGTTCATGGACAAGCCGTGCATCGACGCCACTGAGGAATTCGCGGGTGCCGGCTACCCGATGGATGCCGAGGCGCTGCTGATCGTCGAAGTCGAGGGCTCCGAGGACGAGATCGAAGAGCAGCTGAGCCAGATCCTTGCCATCGCCAAGCGGCACAACCCTGTCGCGATGCGCGAGGCGCAAAGCGAGGCGGAGGCGAAGGCCATCTGGCTCGGGCGCAAGAGCGCTTTCGGTGCCATGGGCCAGCTCGGGGACTACATCTGCCTCGACGGCACGGTCCCCGTCGGCACCTTGCCCGAAGTGCTGCGCCGCACCTCGGAGCTTGCGGACAGCTACGGCTTGAAGGTGGCCAATGTGTTCCATGCGGGCGACGGGAACCTGCACCCTCTCATCATCTTCAACGCCAATGCACCGGGAGAGCTGGCCAAGGCCGAAGCGCTGGGCGCGGATCTGCTGCGCCTCTGCGTCGATGTGGGCGGCTGCTTGACAGGCGAGCATGGCGTCGGCGTCGAGAAACGCGATCTGATGCTGCACCAATACAAGGCCCCGGATCTGGAGGCGCAGATGGCCGTGAAGGACGTCTTCGATCCGGCCTGGATGCTGAACCCTGCCAAGGTCTTCCCGCTCAAGGTCTCCGAGAACCGCCGCGCCCGGATCGCCGCGGAATGAGCCTCGTCGCGCCGGAGAGCGAGGCTGCCCTTGCAGAGGCCGTTGCCGAGGCGGCAGGCGCGGGGGCGCCCATCGAGATCCGCGGCGGCGGCACGCGGTCCGGTCTAGGCCGGCCCGTGCAATCCGAGCGCACGATCACCACGACCGCCCTCTCCGGCATCACGCTCTATGAGCCAGGCGCGCTGACGCTCGTGGCCCAAGCCGGCACGCCACTCGCGGAGATCGAGACCGCGCTCGATGCGGAGGGGCAGATGCTGCCCTTCGAGCCGATGGACCATCGCCCGTTGCTCGGCACTGAAGGCGCGCCAACGCTCGGCGGCGCCGTGGCAACGGCGGCGGCCGGCCCGCGTCGGCTCTCGGCGGGTGGGACGCGCGACAGTATGATCGGCGTGCGCTATGTGGACGGTACAGGCCAGGCCGTTGCCAATGGCGGGCGCGTGATGAAGAACGTCACGGGCTACGATCTGGTCAAGCTGATGGCAGGTCAGCACGGCACGCTCGGCGTCCTCACCGAGGTTGGCTTCAAGGTGCTGCCGAAACCTGCCGCCACCGCGACGCTTCTGCTTGACGGGCTCGACGAGGCAACGGCCGTCGCCGCCATGTGCGC
Organism: Pseudomonadota bacterium; assembly: GCA_039026635.1. Lineage (GTDB taxonomy): Bacteria > Pseudomonadota > Alphaproteobacteria > Rhodobacterales > Rhodobacteraceae > Thermohalobaculum. Next base: position 10 of record JBCCLX010000003.1, on the reverse strand, counting down.
GGCGATGGGC
>JBCCLX010000002.1:0-31947 GCA_039026635.1 Pseudomonadota bacterium | reverse complement strand
GGATGAGGAGGCCGATGAGGCCTTCGCCCCAGGTCTCGAGATCGGTGGTGAAGAGGCGGCAGCTGCCCTTTTCGGTGCGCTGTTTGCCGAGGCTCAGCAGGCGGGACAGGCGGGCGTAGGCGGCGCGATCGGGGGCGAGGACGATGAGATCTGCCGGATTGTCGACGAAGCTAAGTCGTGTCCCGATCAGCAATTTTGGCTGCGAACGGTAGGTTGCGGGCTCCGGCTCGGCGGTCTCGGGGACCGGCTCTTCGAGGCGGGAGGAGGGGTCGACGCGGGTTTGCGAGCGGATGCGTTTGGCATGGGCGATCACGTCGCGCCCGGTGATGTTGGGGTCCTTGCGGCTCACCTCCTCACGCGCGATCTCCTTCAGCCGCACATGGGCGCGGACGACGCCCGCCAGGCTCATTCTATCCGTGATCGCAATGGCTTGCAGTCCAAGCTCGGCCGCGCGCTCCACCATCTCTTCCGGATGACTGGCCCCGGTGAGGAAGGTGAAATTGGTGGTGGTGGCCAGCTCGACACTCATGATGTTCCGTTTACGTTCTAGCCGCGCCCGGCGCCAGAGGCCCCGCGGTCGCAGCCCTCACGGGCCCCCGCCGATCCCGAGCAGACGTGGCCCGAGCGGGGCCGGACGGGCGATGCAGACGGCCTGCACATTTCATGCACAAACCATATGCATAGCGCGACAGTCGGGAATTGCCCGTTGGAGGGGCGCCGGGGGCCGGTTTGCGGATGCGTGGGAACGTGGCGTTGCCGGGGCAGGGGGCTGTTTGAGGGGCGGTGGGGTGGAACCCCACCCTACGGCATCGGCACGCCATCGGGCGGCGGCGCGTTGGGCGGGATCACCCAGGGCACGGCGATGTCGCCCCAGGTGTCTCCCGTCCACTCATTGGGTTCGGTGACGCCCTCGGCATGGATCGTCCCGTCCCGGTAGTTCTGCCAGCGCCCGTCCCCCATCGGCTCCCAGACCCCTTCGAAGCGCAGCGGCACTTCGCCTTCGTCGCAGAGGATCAGATCGAGGAACGTCTCGCGGCTGTGGCGGAGGATGACGTCGCCGACTGTCCACGCCACTTGATGGTGACTCTTGATTGCATCGCCGAGTTCATCGGACAGCGCGTGCTCGCCGCCGGGAAGACAGGTTGAGACCGTTATACCGACAGGGAGGCGCGTGGTTGCATCGCCGGTCGTCTGGAGCAGTGCATCGGTGCCAAGATCATGGCACAAAATAGTTGCTCTGTGCGCGGCGGCACCTTGCAGAATAGCGGCCGCGCAGGACGCGTTTTGCATGCTAGCGCTGAAGAGGTTGGCCCCCTGGATGCTCGCACCTTCGAGGATGGCCCCCTGCATGTTCGCGAAGTCGAGGTTCGTCCCCTGCATGCTTGCGCGGCGGAGGTTTGTCCCCTGCATGCTCGCGTGACTGAGGTTTGCCCCTTGCATGCTCGCGTCGATTAGATCCGCCCCCTGCATGCGCGCGCTGCGGAGATCCGCCCCCTGCATGTACACGCCAAATAGGTTTGCCCCCTGCATGCTTGCGCTGTTGAGTTTCACCTCCTGCATGTTCGCGAAAATAACATCGGCCCCCTGCATGCTCGCACCTTCGAGGATGGCCCCCTGCATGTTCGCGAAGCCGAGGTTCGTCCCCTGCATGCTTGCGCGGCGGAGGTTTGTCCCCTGCATGCTCGCGTCACCGAGATTTGCCCCCTGCATGCTCGCGTCGAAGAGGTTCGTTCCCTGCATGTGCGCGCCGACTAGGTCCGCCCCCTGCATGCTCGCGCTGCTGAGGTTCGCCCCCTGCATGCTCGCGCTGCTGAGGTCCACCTCCTGCATGTTGCTTTCGCGGAGATCGGCGTTGGGGAGGTAGGCGCGGGTGAGGGTGGCGCTGCGGAGGTCGGCGCCTTTGAGGGGGGCGGCGGGGAGGCGGTCGAGCCAGAGGGCGTAGCGCTGCATCTCGCGCTCGGTGGGGATGAGGGAGGTCTCGGTCTCGTCCCAGGTGCCGTTGGCTTTGCGGTGGTCCTCGAGCCAGAGCTCGAAGGGGCGCCAGTCCTCCGGCCGGGTTGTGAAGGCGACCTCGCCGAGGTCGGCGGGCGCGAGGAAGGGGGTCCAGAAGGGGCCGACCTCGGCGCGCAGATCGCCGAAGAGCGAGGGGGCCGCCCAGGTGCGCTCGTAACTGACGACGGCGGTGGCGGCCAGCAGGGCCAGGCAGGGGCGGGTGAAGGGTTGTTCGGCGATGGTGGCGCGGGGGGCGCCGCGGAGGCGCTGGGTCGCGGCGCGCCAGCTTGTGTAGCCGAGGGTTGTGGTGGCGGAGAAGGCGGTGGCCGCGATCATCGCCAGCCAGAAGTCGTGGGCCGGGTGGCTGATCCACCAGGCACAGAGGAGGATGAAGGGGCCGGCGATCCAGGCGAGGGCCACGGAGATGGCGGCGCTCAGCCAGGCGAGCGGGTGCGGCTCGGCGCAAGGGGCGTCGTCGCGGATCGCCTCGGGTAGGGCGGCGCGTTCCTCCGCGTCCTCGCGCCAGCGGGCGGCGCGGCGCACCCCGAGGGCCCAGGCGTTGAGGAGCCAGGGGAAGGCGCGGTCGCCGAGCGGTTTGCCCTCGATCTCGGCCGGTGCGTCGGCCAGCGCGTCCCAGAGCGTGAGCAGCGAGAGGTGGAGGTAGGCGTAGACCGCACCGACGAGGAGGGGCGCTGTGACGAAGAAGGCCTCGACCGGGACCGTGACGCCGACGAGCGGCAGGTCGGTCTCTTTGGCGGCGAGGAAGAAGTCCGCATCGCGGTGGCCCAGCAGGCTGATGCCGACGAAGGCGAGGAGGGCGAGGAGGCCGAACCAGGCGGAGCGGGCATTGATGGAGATGCGCTCGATGCGGGCGAGGGCCGCGGCGTCTTCGTCGTGGACGAGGGTGACTTGGGTGGCCTTGGCGGTGGCCTTGGCGGTCGTCCCCGTCGTCGTTTCGGGGGAGGGAGTTTCCGGGTGGTCGCTGTCCTTCATGAAATCCCTCCCCGACGCGCCCGACGCTGCAATGGGGCGAGCGTAGCGGGTCTCAGGCGAACTCGCCATGGACATGCCAGCCGCGCAGGCTGGGGCTGGCGGCGGCGGGGGTGTGGAAGAGCCAGAGGCGGGGGCCTTGGGCGGTGGCGATGCGCCAGTAGTCCCTCGGGCCCGAGGCCCAGGCCGGGTCGTCCCACCACCATTCGGGTGCGAGGCGTTCGGGGCCCTCGGCGGCGATGACCTGCCAGTCCCGCCGGCGCCAGCGGAAGCGGGGCGGTGGGCGCAGGCGCGTGCCGGCGGCGGCGGGGGGTGCCGGTGATGCGACAGGCGGTGCGGCGGTCAGGGTGAGGGGTTCGGGTGTGAAGATCAGGAGCGGGCGGCGCGGCGCCGTGGGGCCACGCCGCTCGCGCCAGTCGCCGGGGTCGGCATAGGCAGCGGCGGCCTCGGTGAAGGCGCGCTCGGGGATGTGGCTGTCGGCCGGGAGGGGGCGGGTGAGGTTCTCGAAGCCGATGCGGTTGCCGATGCGACTGAGCAGATCGGCGAGCGCCTCCGCGCGGGCACGGGCGGTGCCGGCGGGATCGGCGGGGCGGGCGGCGGAGCGGACGGCGGGGCGGGCGGCGGCGTGAGGGGCGGCGTGGGGAGCGCCGTCGCCGGACGTCGAGGCCCGCCCCGCCGATCCCGCCGGCGCGCCCAGCCGCCCGGGCGCTTGGGTGGGGCGCATCGGCTCGGTTTCGAGCGCCTCGAGGCGGAGGGCGTCTATGCCGTAGCCCGCGTCGAGCTCGTCGATCCGGGGTTCGAAGAGGGCGCGCAGGCGCATCGGGTCGCGCATCGGCCGCGCCAGCCGGATCGCGCAGGAGACATCCGAGGCATCGACGCGCCGGGCGGTGAGCCGGAGGGCGCGCGCCCCGCGGCCCTCGCGCTCGAGCCGGGTGCCGACGCTCTCGAGCAGGCGGTCGAGGCCGCCGAGCACATCCGCTTTGAGCCCGATCGGCTCGGCCAGCGTCAGGCGCGCGGCGATGGGGCGGGGCGCGCGGGCGGGGGCCACGGGTTCGGGCTCGGCACCGAGGGCCTGGTCGAGGCGCTTGACGGTGCGCACCCCGAAACGCCGCGCGAGCTGGGCGCGGGCGACACCGGCCATCTCGCCGATCCGTCCGAGGCCGAGCTTGGCGAGACCCTCGGCCGTGCTCGGCTCGAGGCGCAGGGCGGCGACGGGCAGATCGGCGATGGCGGCCCGGGTGCGGCCGGCAGGCGCAATGGCGATCCGGGCGCTGGGCGCGGATCCCGGCGTGGCTGCGAGGCCGTATTCCGCCAGCGCCCAGGCGGCGCCCTTGGTGTCGGCGATGGCCGCGCGGGCGGTGAGCCCGAGCCCGCCGAGGCCAGCGATGATCGCCTCCAGCATCGCGCCTTCGCCGCCGAAGAGATGGGCGCAGCCTGTGGCATCGAGCACCAGCGTGCCGCCATGGGGGCCGGTGGTGGGCTTGGTCTGTTGGCCGGCGGGTCGGCTGGCACCGCGCGGCTCGGCGGAGCGGCTGCGCCCGCCGCTGCGCGTCTGCCCTCGATCGCCGGTCTCGACCTGGGCCGGTTGGCGTCGGGCCAGCGCCACGGCATCGGGCGCGCGGCCGACGATGGGGGCAAAGCGCTCGGCCCAGCGAGCGAGGGCGCCCAGAAACGCCTCCAGCCGCTCAGGCGACGCCGGGCGAGTGATCAGGCCGGGGCAGACGGCGCGGGCATCCGAGACGCCGATCCCCGGGCCCAGCCCCGCGGCTTGTGCCGCTGGATTGAGCGAGACGAGACGCAGCGCACCGCCTTCCTGCGCCGCGATGGCAAAGGGCCGGGTGAGCCCTGTCAGCCCCTCGCGCCGCAGGTGATGCTCGGCCGCCAGATAGGGCAGGGCGATGACGATGATGCGCTTGGCCATGCGGTCTCCGCGACGCGCCGTCGATACTCGGTCGGTGCCGCTCTCCCGGTCCTTGGAGAATGTCGTGTCAAACATGCCAGATAGCGCGACTGCCCCGGTCGCCGACGGTGCCGCCCGCCGCGCCCGGCGATCTGCCGCGCGCCCTGCCTGCCGGTTGGCGCGGTGCGTGTCCCAGCCCGGTCATCGCTGTCAGGCATGAAGGGCGCGGATGCCGCCGATCGCGGTGTCTGTCGCGATGTCTGTCGCGATGTCTGGGGCGGGATGGCGGCGCGCTGTGGCAGGGCTCGTCGCCAGAGGGCTTGGCGGGCCCGCCAGGGCGCCGGCGTTCAGCGTCACCTCCCAGAGACCCAGGGGTCCGCGCTTGTTCTTGACGAGTTCCCAGAGCTGCAGCGCGCCGGGAGCGGTCAGCGCCGTGTCTAGCCCTGGCTGGACGCCCTGCCCGTTCCCGCCACGCCCGATGCCATCGCGCGGACGGGCGGCGGGGGTGCAGCGCCAGCGCGTCTCGGCGGCATTCGTCGCCAGCCGGCTCTCGGGCACCAAGCAGAGCCCGCGTCCCCTGCCGGTGCCGGCCGCCAGCTGCAGCCGGCGGCTTTGGGTCAGATCCGGCGCGGCCTCGAGCTCGGCCACCACCAGCGGGCAGGCGCCCGAGCGCAGCGCCTCCTCCAACACCTGCAGCGCCGCCAGCGCCCCGGTTGGCCGCGCGATCACCAGCCGGCCGGGATCGAACAGCCGCGCGAGGCCCGTGGGGCAGAGCCTGTCGCGCCGTGTCGCATCGCGGATCCAGAGAAGCGGCCCCTCGGCCTCGCCGGCAAGGGCCGCAGCGAAGGCGAGCCGTCCGGGCCCGCAGGCCTCATGCACGCGTCCGGGCAGCAGGGCCGCAAGCCCTGGAGGGGGAAGCATCGGCTGCGTCGCGGTGGCGGCGGACCCGCCGGCATGTCCCGCAGCGCTCTCCAGCACCGCGATCTCCTTTGCGATTCTCCGCGCTCGGTCCTTTCTTGGCGCCCCTCCTGCCATGCCTCTCGCTCCCGCCTTGCCTGTGACCGTACTCAGATAATGTTCGCTTAATGTTCTATTCCGATTCGGTTCGGGCCGTCCACGCTGCTGCATGATCTAGGGCCGCTGCGGCCCGCGCCCCTTGGGCGGAGCGTCGCGGTTCCTGGTCCGGTCCCTATGCCCGTCCTTCCGCCGGTTTGCGATCGGCGCCGGGGCGCTTTTCGGGTGCTGAAACCGCGAAGACTGTGATGGCACTGGCCCTTGCGGCGCGGCGTAGAAGGGCGGCGGCGCCCGTCGAAGTTCGCGCGACGTCACCTATTCGTCGGAATTGTCATTTTTGCATTGCATACCGCTTGACAGCATCGCCGTTTCCGGGGCAGCCGCGCGCTTGTCCACAACGCAGCTTCCGCCCCCGTCCGCTAGGTCAGTGTGCGCGCAAGTCCAGTCTCACGCGATCGCAGGGGAACAGACCGCCAGCCCGGTACGGCAGGCCACGAGCGACAGGCATGCCCCGCCTCGGGGAAGCGACGGCAATCTGTCTGAATCTGGATCAGCAGAGAGTACAACCGTAGGTATGCTAGAGAAATATCATATTTATCAGCATACTAGCGGTAGATCTTCAGAATTCCGGCAGGATCCGGCCATTTTGCGCAGGTCTCGGCACTTGAAAAATAGTTTCGAAAAGAAATCATCGATCTTGATTGATAGATGAGATTTATCACTGCTCATCAGCATTAGCCGTCGTTTTCTAAGGCTCTTCTAGGACAAGGGCGCTGGGTATATATCTATATCTTCCGAAGCGACTTGAGCGGATTTGAGATCGTCCTGCTCGGCTGTCCACGAGGTTATCCACAGATCTTTCCGCAGGGCGCATGATGGTCCCACGCAGTTGCAGCGATGCGCCCCGCATCGTATCCGGCAGCGGCCCAGGGCAGGAGGACCTCATGACGACCACCCATCGCCACGCCAAATCCGCAGGCACCGCGCGCAAGGACGACCCACAAGGCCCTGCGCCCTATCGCCAGATGCTGCTTGCCATGATCATCGCGATGGCCGCCATCGTCACGCTCTCAAACGTGCTGGTGCAGTACCCGTTCAACACCTGGCTGACCTGGGGTGCCTTCACCTATCCCTTCGCCTTCCTGGTGACGGATTTGGCGAATCGCTTGTTGGGCCCGGCGGCCGCGCGCCGGGTCGTGCTCGCGGGGTTCGTGCTGGCGGTCGGCCTCTCCGTCTGGCTGGCGACGCCGCGGATCGCGATCGCCTCTGGCACGGCGTTCTTTGCCGCGCAGATGCTCGATGTCGCGATCTTCGACCGGCTGCGTCAGGGGGCCTGGTGGCGCGCGCCTGTGGTCTCGAGCACGCTGGGCTCTGCCGTCGATACGCTGCTCTTTTTCTCCCTCGCGTTCGCGCCCACCTTCGCGTTCCTCGGCGATGATGCGGCCTGGGCTGCGGAGCCGGTCCCGCTGCTCGGCATCGGGCCTGCGGTCGCCTTCTGGATCGGGCTCGCGGTCGGCGATTTCCTGGTCAAGCTCGTGCTTGTCGGTGTCGCGCTCGTGCCCTTCCGGGCGATCCTGGGCGCGCTCCGGCCCGAGGCAATCGCGCCTGAACCCACTTCTGGGCGTTGAGCCGCGGCGGAGCGGCGTGAGGCAGGCGGGATGATCCGGGTCACCGACAGCATCGTGTTGCAGGACTGGGAGCTGACGGAGACCTTTACGCGCGCCTCGGGCCCAGGGGGGCAGAACGTCAACAAGGTGGAGACCGCGGTTCTCTTGCGCTTTGAAGCCGAGCGCTCCCCCAATCTGCCGGCGCCGGTGAAGGCAAGGCTCAAGCGCCTGGCCGGGCGACGCTGGACCGAGGATGGCGCGCTCCTGATCAAGGCGGACACGCATCGCAGCCAGATCCGCAACCGCGAGGAGGCGCTGACCCGCCTGCTTGCCCTGATCCGCGCCGCAAGCGAGCGGCCGAAGCCGCGCATCGCCACGCGCCCCAGCCTGGCCTCCAAGCGCCGCCGGCTTGAGGGCAAGAAGGCGCGCGGCACGGTCAAGCGCCTGCGCGGCAGACCGGAGTCCGAAGAGCCGTGAGCGCACACCAGGTGCGGCCGTCTCACGTTCACCTTAAACCCTAACGCCTCGCTAAGCTCCCGCCTCTATCCCCGATGCAAACGGGGGATGGGTGCATGCACTGGATCGGTAGGGGGCAGGGCAGCTCGGCGGCAGCGTCGATGCCCATGAACGGGCAGCGCCCTGGTGGCGCGCGGCGGCTGGTCGTGCTCACGCTGATCGGCCTCGCCTTGATCGCCATGACACCGCGGGCCGCCGCATCGTCTTTGATCGCCCCGGAGGTCGATCTGGCGAACCCTGCGCCCGCGGTAGAGACGTCGAGGCCAGCGTTGCCTCAGGAACCGGCCCCTCAGGCACAGCGCTTGGTGCCGCTTGACGGTGGTGCGCTAATCGACCCCGGGGCGCCGGGCGCTCGGGCATCGACGTTCAGTGAGCGGGAGACTGCGCGGACGCCGCCTGCTCGCCTCAGCACCGCTCATGAGCCTCTGCTGACAGCGCCGCTCGGCTTCTGCACGGCCTGCCCGCTGCCGATCGAGAACCCGACCATGGCGCTCGCACGCCCTGCCGCATCAATCGCCCTCGATCCGGCATGGCGGGCGCTGGTGACCGGCGCGGATGGTGAGACCGAGGCTAAGGATGGCGCGTCCGGCACACTGGGTGGAGAGCCTGCGATGGCCCGTGTGGCGGGCCTTGGGTTCGAGCCACGGTTGTTCCTTGAGCGCGCTGTCCCGACCCACGCGGAGGCAGGGACGGGCAGCGCGGCCGTCTCTGATCTCATGCCATCGGGCTCGGCGCCCGCGGCGCTGCCCGCCGAGGACGCGCCGTTTCTGTTCGATTACGACGGGCGGCTGATTGCTGTCGTTCTGCTCGGGGCGGCCCTGGCGCTCGTCCACCTCTCCTCGGTCCGCCTGCGCTAAGGGGGCGGACGGGCTCTGGGTCGAGCGCAGGCGAGGTGTGCCCTCGGATCAGGGGTTGAAGCCGCCCACCTCGCCGGCCGGGATCATGGCGGCGCCCAGATGCTCTGCGACATGCGCCGCCGCCGCGGCGACACCGGAGCCCCCCATCGGAGCGTCCATCGCCTTCAGCACGGCCTCGATCGTGCCCAGCGTGCCAAGCAGCATCGGCGGGTTCAGATGACCCATATGCCCAATGCGGAAGGCCGCGCCTTCGAAAGCGCCAAGGCCGATGCCGAGTGTGAGCCCAGCCCGCTCCTCGGCAATCCGTCGAAGGCGCGCGGCGTCGACCCCGCCTGTCAGCACGGTTGTGACCACGTCGGAGCGCTCGGCCGCTTCAGTGACGTTGAACTCGATCCCCCCCGGCGCCGACCAGGCCGCCACAGCCGCGCGCGTCGCATCCGCCAGCACGCGATGGCGTGCCCAGATGTTCTCGAGCCCCTCCTCCGCGATCATCGACAACGCCTCGACCATCGCCGCGATATGGCTGACTGGCGGGGTGCCGCAGTAGCGTAGATAGTGCTTTCCCTCCGCGCCCCGCGCCGTCCAGTCCCAATAGGCCGTGCGCAGATCGGCCCTCTTATGGGCGGCGAGCGCCTTCTCATTGGCCCAGGTGAAGCCCAGGCCGGGGGGCACCATCAGGCCCTTCTGGCTGCCTGCCACGGTCACATCGACGCCCCAGGCGCCCATCTCGTATTCGACGCAGCCGAGGCAGGCGATGCAGTCAACCATGTAGAGCGCCGGATGCCCGGCAGCATCGATGGCCTTGCGGATCGCGGCGATGTCGTTCCAGACCGAGGAGGCCGTGTCGATCTGCACGACGAGAACGGCCTTGATCTCATGGCCGGTATCGGCGCGCAGACGGGCTTCGACGGCACTCGGATCCACAGCGCGGCGCTCGCGCCCTTTCAGGACTTCGACATCGAGGCCCATGACCGTGCCCATCTCACCCCAGCCGACGGCGAAGCGCCCGGATTCCAGCACCAGCACCTTATCGCCGCGAGAGAGCGTGTTGGTCAGCGCCATCTCCCAGGCGCCGTGCCCGTTGGAGCTGGCCACAAAGGCGCGCCCTGTGGTGCGCGCGATCCCCGGCAGGGCTGAGAGCATCTGCTCCGAGGCCTCGACAAGCGCGCCCTCATAGATGTTGGGCATCGGCCGGGCCATGGCGGCGAGGACGCGATCCGGGATCACCGAGGGCCCGGGGATTGAGACGAAATGCCGCCCCCGCGCCAGCGAGGCCGGCCCCGCCACACCCGTCTCACCACCAATGCCGGCAACCGTCTGCTTGTTCATGATGCCTCTCCGCGCGCCAGCGCCTGCCCTGCAGGTCAAAATGCTTCACCTGCGAAGGCTACGGTGCGCGCGCGCGATGGCAAGCCAGTGCGTGCGCACTTTCCGTGATGCAGCATCCCGTCGATCAGTGATCTTGCCGTCGTCTTGGCGCTCGATCGGGCCTATTCGCGGCGCAGGATCACGTCGGTGATGAGGCTCGCCAGACCGCGGGGCTGAAAACCGGCGCGGACGGCCTCACGATCATAGTGATGGGCAACCCAATCGCGAAAGCCGAGCGCGGCCGCCGGCCCGCCCGGGGCCGTGTCGCGCTCATAGGCATCGAAGAAGGCATCCAGGATCCCGGTCTTCGATTCTTTGACATGGCCGTAGCGCAGCGAGAGCTGATGGCGCGCCTCCTCCACATCCTTGCCTTCGACGACGATCATCCAGAGCGCGGCCATGAACCCCGCACGATCCGCGCCCGATTTGCAGTGGAAAAGGACCGGCGTGGAGAGCTCGGTGATCGCGGTCATGATCTCCAGCATCTCGTCGCGCTCAGGCAGATCGCGGGAGCGCAGCACGATGGTGTGGAAATCGAGCCCGGCCTTCGCGCAGGCCTCGGCCTCGAGCGGTAGGGAGCCGAACATCTGACCCCCGCGCAGTGTGACGACCGTCTTGCCACCGGCAGCGGCGAAGCGACGGATATGATGCGGCAGCGGCTGGGAGGAACGCCACATCCGCGGCGTGATCTGCCAGAAATTGGGGTAGATCGCGCGGATGATGCCGTGATCGACGAAGAGCATATTGGCCCAGGCGCGCAACCGGTCCCGGCGGCGCGTGAGCGGTCGACGCCAGCGATTGATCCGGCGCAGCCGCGTCTCGGCCCAGGCGCGTACGGCGGGGTCTTCATACTGCGCGGGATCGGTGGAGAGCAGCGGATCGGCGCGCGTCAGAAACGCCGGCAGCAGCGAGGACGCCCGACGACGCGCGCGCTTTTCGGTCGCGCTCTCGCGCGCCGACGGGACAGGATCCCCGTCCCCTTCCGCCTTGAGGATCTCCGAATTCATAACGCTGAGATAGCTCCACAAAGTCGGCGCAACAATGGCGAGGCAGGACCGCAGAGGCCAATCGAGGCCCGGTGCGCGACAGAATGAGACGCCTGCTGAGCGGTGTTCGTTGTAATCTGAGATTTGGCAGCCCACCCTTGGCAGGGTAGGACGGTAAAGCGTGCGTCTCCAGCCGATCTCGGAGCCAGGAGGGCGAGTGCGACCTTGCCGTGCGCGCGGTGGTCGCCTAGGTGCGCAGCAGTTTGCCGGCGGGGCATTGTGGATCCCGCTAAACACCGCTGGAGAGATGTGAAATGAGCTCACAGGACACCGCCGCGCAGGACACCGCAGAGGTTCTGGTTGGCGGCAAACCCACTGGTTTCCCCGTGCCCTCTGGCGTCTTTGCCGAGACCGTGGGCGAGGTGCAGCATTATACCGACCGGCTCTTCCGCTTCCGCATCAGCCGCCCCGGCACCTTCCGTTTCCGCTCGGGCGAATTCGTGATGATCGGGTTGCCGAATGCGGAGAAGCCGATTTACCGCGCCTATTCCATCGCCTCTCCGTCTTGGGACGAGGAACTGGAGTTCTATTCCATCAAGGTGCCCAATGGGCCGCTGACCGAGCATCTGCAGAAGATCGTGCCCGGCGACACTGTGCTGATGAAGAAGAAGCCGGTGGGCACGCTCGTCAATGACGCGCTGATCCCGGGCAAGCGGCTCTATCTCTTCTCCACGGGGACCGGCATCGCGCCCTTCGCCTCGGTCGTGCGCGATCCCGAGACCTATGAGAAGTTCGAGAAGGTCGTCCTGTGCCACACCTGCCGCGATGTGGCGGAGCTCACCTACGGCAAGGATCTTGTAGCCACGACGCGCGAGGACCCGCTGGTGGGCGAGGAGGCGAGCGAGAAGCTCGTCCATTACGCCACCACGACCCGCGAGGAGAGCCCGCTCATGGGCCGGATCACCGACAATATCGAAAGCGGCAAGGTCTTCGAGGATCTCGGGCTGCCGCCGCTCGATCCAGAGCATGACCGCGGGATGATCTGCGGCTCGATGGCCTTCCTGAAGGATCTGAAGGCGCTGCTCGAGGCGCGGGGGCTGACCGAAGGGGCCAATTCGAAGCCCGCGGAGTTCGTCGTCGAACGCGCCTTCGTCGACTGAGCCTAGGGCGATCCCGCGCGAGCTACGCGACCTCGACCCAAGCGTCGAGACGTCATCCCCTGGCTTGACCGAGGGATCAGAGGCCGCCTTGGCTCGGACACCACAGGCCTGCGGAGCCGTCCTTAGTCGAGCCGCTGGGTCGACAGTCGCAGGGCGTTGCCGATGACCGAGACTGAGGAGAGGCTCATCGCTGCGGCCGCGATCATCGGGCTCAAGAGCAGGCCCGTGATCGGGTAGAGCACTCCCGCTGCAATCGGCACGCCGACCCCGTTGTAAGCGAAGGCGAAGGCGAGGTTCTGGCTGATGGTGCGCCGCGTGGCCCGGGCCAGCCGGCGCGCCGTGACGATCCGGCCGAGATCGCCTTTGACGAGCGTGATCCCCGCGCTCTCAAGGGCCACATCGGCGCCCGTGCCCATGGCGATGCCCACATCCGCTGCGGCCAGGGCCGGCGCATCGTTGATCCCGTCGCCCGCCATGGCGACCGAGCGGCCCTCCCCGCGCAGCCTCTCCACTAAGGCGCCTTTCTCCATGGGCGAAAGGGCGGCGTGCACCTGCTTGATCCCAGCCGCCTCAGCGATGGCGGCTGCGGCGGGCGCGCTGTCCCCCGTGGCCATGATCACCTCAAGGCCTTGAGCGCGCAGATCGGCGACGACCGCCGCGGCCCCTGCCTTCAACCGATCCTCGAGCGTCAGAAACCCGGCCGGTGCGCCGTCGATCCCGAGGAAGACGGTGGTCGCCCCCGTCGCTTCCGCCGCGGCCGCGCGCGCCTCCAGCGCATCGGGCAGGGCGATCCCGATCTCCGCCATCAAGGCTCGATTGCCAAGCGCGATGCTCTGACCAGACATCTGACCCTTCAGGCCCCGGCCAGGCTCGGCCTCGAAGGCATCCACCGCCTGCAGAGACAGGCCCCGCGCCTCGGCCGCCGCCATCACCGCAGCGGCCAGGGGATGTTCGGAGCCACGCTCGAGGGAGGCGGCGAGGGCCAGGAGCCGATCCTCCGCCCCATCCCCCACGGGCTCAATGTGCGTGAGCGTCGGCCGCCCTTCGGTCAGCGTGCCGGTCTTGTCGATCACCAGGGTGTCGATGCCGGCCAACCGCTCCAGCGCCTCCGCGTCGCGCACGAGGACGCCAAGCCGCGCCCCCCGCCCCGTCGCCACCATCACCGACATGGGCGTCGCCAGGCCAAGCGCACAGGGACAGGCGATGATCAGCACGCTGACCGCCGCCGTGATGGCATAGGCAAGCACCGGCGGCGGCCCGAGGACACACCACGCCGCCAAGGCGAGGAGCGCCACGGCGACGACGGCGGGCACGAAGACGGCCGCTACCCGATCGGCCTGGGCCTGTGCCGGCGCGCGGCTCCGCTGGGCCGCGGCGACGAGGGCGACGATGCGCGACAGCACCGTCTCCGCGCCCACCGCCTGCGCCTCGATCACGAGGCTGCCGCTGCGATTGAGCGTGCCCGCCGTGACTGCATCGCCGGGCCCCTTTTCGACGGGGATAGGCTCGCCCGTCAGCAGGCCCTCATCGATCGCTGAGGTCCCGTCGGCCACCACACCGTCCACCGGCACGGCCTCGCCGGGGCGCAGGCGCAATCGGTCGCCCACCCGCACGCGTTCGAGCTCGACGTCCTCCTCGCCCGCCGCCCCGATCCGCCGGGCGGTCTTCGGGGCAAGGCTCAGGAGCGCCCGGATCGCATCGCCGGTGCGTTCCCGCGCGGTCAGCTCCATCACCTGACCGAGGAGGACGAGCGCGATGATCACGGCGGCGGCCTCGAAATAGACCGGCGGCGCCCCGTCATCGGCAAGCGAGGGCGGCAGCAGCCCCGGTGCGAGGAGCGCCACCCAGCTGAAGGCGAAGGCCGCGCCCGTCCCTATCGCGATCAACGTCCACATATTCGGCGCGCGATTGCGCAGCGAGGACCAGCCGCGCTCGAAGAACGGGGCGCCGATCCAGACGACGACGGGGCTCGCCAACAGCGCCTGCAGCCAGACAAGCGTCCAAGCGCCCAGCCAGCGGTCGAAGGGCAGCCCCAGATGCGTGCCCATCTCGAGAACGAAGACGGCTGCCGCGAGCGGGCCCCCAGTCCAAAGCCGCCGTTTGAAGTCGACAAGCTCCGGATTGGGCCCGTCGTCGAGCGTAGGCACCATGGGCTCGAGCGCCATGCCGCAGATCGGACAGGCGCCGAACTCTTCCTCCACGACTTCCGGACACATGGAGCAGGTGTAGAGCGTGCCCGGCGGCGCTGGCGCCGGCGCCGGTCGCTCGCCCAAAAAGGCCTCCGGATCCGCCGCAAACCGGTCGCAACAACGCTGACAGCAGAAGTGGTAGGTCACGCCCTCATGCTCGCGACGCGGCTTGCCGGCCTCCGGATCCACCACCATGCCGCAGACCGGGTCTCGACAGACCGCCTCACGCTCAGCCGCGGCGCTATCGGGCATGGCTTCCTCCAAACCGCACAATCTTCTCATGCGGCGGGAGGGCCGAAACGGTCAAGCCGAGCCGGCGCCGCCGAGGGCGGCGCCCCGCGGTTCAGAACAGACCGTCGTCAAGGAAAGGACCATTGGCGGTTAACTCGAACGGCAAGGCGTCGACGTCAGCATTCGCAAAGACCTCACTCCCGTCTCCTGGGGTGGGAAGCGGTGCATTGGGCAGATCAGGCATGATCGGGTCGGGCTGCGTCGTCTCCGGTGGCGGTGCGAGGGGATTGAACACGATCGTGTCGGGCGGCGGGCCCGCGTTCGGCTGCGACGGGTCGGGCATGCTTGTCCCCTCCTGCGGCTGCAGCGGGTCCCCTTCGAGCCCGTCGGGCGGCGGGCCGTTATCGGTCGCTTCCGGATCGGGCTGCGTCGTGCCGTCAGCCCCATCGTCCTCCGGCATCGAGCCTGCGCCGCGATCCGTTCCGTCGTCCTCTATCGGTGTGCTGTCGTCTTCGTTCTCGTCATCCGGGGCCTCGTCCGCCTCGCCGCCGCTGTCCTCGGGACTGTCCTCACTGTCCTCGTTTTCCTCCTCGCCGCTTTCCTCGCCAGAGGGAGCGTCCTCTACGGGCTCATCTTCATCGCCCGCGGTCCCTTCGTCCGAAGCGATAATCTCAAGCTTGGGTGGAAAGAAGAACTCCCATGCCGCCTTTGCCGCATCTGCGATTCCCGAGCCGATGGCGATGAAGAACTCACCCACATCTCGCAAGGTATCGAGAACGTTGTCGATCCAAGTGTTGCCCGCTTCGATCTGCCTGCTCCGTTCTTCTGCGTCGGCCGAGAGGGAGCGCCACAGCTGATCGTAAGCAGCACGGGCCTCCGCTTCGTTTTTGAAGCCGAAGAACTGTCGTGCCTCCTCTGGCGTTGCCGTCACACGAGGATGCGGGCCGAAACCTGCTGCAATCCGCAGGTGGATGTAGGGCTCGAGGCTGATCACTCCGCCGTTCCAGACGTCTTCCATAGTGTACTTAGGGTCTGGATCATGGCCGCCGTTCTCATCGGAGCCACCCTGAAAGAGCGCACCCTTCTCTCCATCGAAGGGTGAGGAGGCGGACGGTACGAAGCTGCTCAATCCGCCAGGCGCAATGCCCACTTCCTCTAGCAAAGCGTCAAGTTCTGCATTGTCTGCCATCGCCTCGGCGAGGCTTTCCGCTGACGCGAATGCCTCCTCGCCGAGGAGGGCGACAATGTTGGCGATCACGGTCAGAGACTGAACCTTCGCCGTGTCGTCCTGCTCGTGAGCCGCCTCCAGGGCGAGCGCAATGATCTCGGTGAGACTGCCTTGGCTTTCGGCATCGATTGAATGCATCGCAATGAACATGGTCCGGGCCTTTCTGGGCTACCGGGAGAAATCCTGCTCCCTGGTTGCCCGAGTATTCGGTCGCTGCTTTGGCCGCTGTGAACCTCGTCACCGGCTGCCTTAGCGTTCCTTCGTCGCGCCCCTTTTAACCCGCAGATTGCGCTCGCAGTTCGTCACTCAGCCTCGGTCCAGGTGGTGCGGTAGAGGTCGAAGCGGCGGTCTCGGAGGTTGCGGACGGCGCCTTGGGCGCGGGCCCAGGTGAGGGTGGAGAGGTCGAGATCGGCCATGGCCACCATCTCCACGTTCTCCGAGGTCTCGGCTGCGATACCGTCGCGCGCGAAGGGCATGTCGCAGGGAGTGAAGATTGCGGATTGGGCGTACTGCAGGTCCATGTTCTCCACATCCGGCAGGATGCCCACATTGCCCGAGGTCACCACATAGGCCTGGTTCTCAATGGCCCGCGCCTGACAGCAGAGCGTGACGCGCAGGTGGCCGTGCCGGGTGTCCGTGCAATAGGGGACAAAGAGCATGCGGGCGCCTTGGTCGACCAGCCGGCGGGCAAGCTCTGGAAACTCGCTGTCGTAGCAGATCATCACCCCGATCGGGCCGCAGTCCGTTTCAATGGCATCGATGGTGTTTCCACCCTCCACGGCCCAGCAGCTGCGCTCATCCGGGGTAGGGTGGAGCTTCTCCTGGGTATGGACCCTGCCGTCGCGCAGGGCCACATAGGCGATGTTGCGGACCTTCCCGCTCGCGTCGCGCGTCGGATGGCTGCCGCCGATGATGTTGATTTTGTAATGCGTGGCGCATCGGCGCAGCGTCTCCACGAAGTCGTCCGTGATGGCCGAGAGCCAGTCGATCGCTTCATCGGGCGGCAGCTTGCGCTTCTCCGAGGTGAGCATCGTCAGTGTGAAGAGCTCGGGGAAGACGATGAAGTCCGAGCCATAGTCCGCGGCGGCGTCCACGAAGGTCTCGATGGCGCGATAGAAGTCGTGCGGGCTCTCGACCTCGCGCATCTGCATCTGGACGGTCGTCACCCGCGCGGTGGCGGGCATGCGCTGGGCCGGTAGCCGGCGCCGTGCCGCCGGCTCGTCCTGCGGGTTGCGCCAGAGGAGGAGGGCCGCGTGACCCGCGCTCTCTCGATCCTCGGGTCGATAAGCGCGGAGGAGATGCTGGGCCTCGAAACCGGCGCGCAGCAGGGGCGTGGCCATGGGATCGCGCAGGGCCTGGTTGACCACAGCGGCGAGATAGGCGGCTGGATCGGGGTATTGCTTGTGCCGCCGGGCATAGCCCGTCAGCGGCACCGCCAGGGCAATGCCCTTCAGCCCAAGGCTGCGGCAGAGCCGACGCCGGGCGGCCTCCAGACGCTGGGAAAGGCGCAGGCGGGAGGTTGCCGGCGCGATCAGCATCTCCATCGCATAGAGCCAGTCCCCCTGCGGATCGTGGCGGGCGGCATGGCCATCGCCGGTGATGGCGGCCCAAGGCTGCCCGGCCAGCGCCAGCGCCTCGGGCAGGATGAAGCTGGGAGCATAGCCGACGACATGGCCCTCGAAGACGGCGACCAACTGGCCCTCGGCGTAGCTGTTGATCTGGCCGCGGATCTGGCCTGGCGTGAGCCCTGGTGCGGTCGGGTCGGCCAGGGCTGCGATGGCGGCGATGTCATCGATCTCGGCGCTGCGGATCACCACCTCCGATGGAGAGTGGCGGCGCTCTGCGGGTGTCGGCGGGACGTCTGTCTGCTGGTCCATGCTGCGTCCTCCCTCTGCGCTTTGCCGGGGATCTAGCGCGGGAGCGCCCCGGTCGGCCAGCCTGGCCTCAACGGCAGCGCGGCGCGGCGCCACGTCCCGGCGGGATCACATTCCCGCCATAGTTTACCTCTTCTTGCCTTTTTATCACCATATTCGTGCCAGAATCGATGGTCGTTGAGCGTGTGATGGCCATCCCGTTTCTGCGAGGTTCGCCATGTTAACCGCTGTTTTGCCTGCCTTCTTTCGCCGCGTGCCAGTGACGTTTCACTGGTCGCTCGTCCTGCTGCCGGTCCTGCTTCTGGCCTTCGATGCGCTTGGGCTGCGTCCCTTTCGCGGGGTTGGGGAGGAGGCGATCTATCTTGCGCTCATTTTCGCGTCGATCCTGTTGCATGAGCTGGGGCATGTGGTGGCCGCCCATGCCATGGGCATTCGAACCCAGGGGGTGACGCTGCATCTGCTCGGCGGGGCGGCCAAGCTGGCGCATCAGCCCCAGCGCCCGCTCCAGGAACTGGCGATCGTGCTGGCGGGTCCGGCGGTGAATGTGACGATCGCGGTGGGCCTTCTCGCGCTGCGCTTCTCGGGCGCCATCCCGTCGGGATCCATGGCCAGTGAGCTTGCGATCATCAACCTCGCCATCGCGCTCTTCAACATGCTCCCGCTCTTTCCTCTCGATGGGGCGCGGGCGCTCAGGGCTGGTCTCGCGCTGGTCCTCGGGCGGCTGAGGGCGACGACTTGGGCAGCCTCGGGCGGGGTGATCCTCGGCACGGGGCTTCTGCTGGCGAGCATGCATCACGCAGCACCGGTCATCGGGCTTGCCGCGGTCCTGCTCGCGCTCGCTTCTTATGTGGAGGGCAAGGCTGCGCTGCAGCTGGCGAGCCGGTCGGTGGAGGGTGATCGACAGGGCACACCGCACCGCTAAGCCTTGGCGCCGAGCCCGTGCGATGCTCTGCTGCGAGGGAGCTGACGGCAGCGGGAGGGCGCAATGATCACGATCCAGAGCGAGAAGCATCGGCTCAGGGCCGCGAAGACCGAGCTCTATGGCGGGGTCTTGGTGCCGCCCTTCGAATGCCCCGAGCGTGTGGATATCGTGCTCGCGCGCTTGCAGGAGGTGGGCCTCGGCCCGGTAGAGCCTCCGCGAGAGCATGGGATGGCGCCCATCGCCCGCGTGCATGATGCAGACTATCTCAGCTTTCTCGAGACGGCCTGGGACCTTTGGATTGCCGAGGGCTTCGAGGGAGAAGCGATCCCCACGGTCTGGCCCTCCCGCCGCATGCCGCGCGCCAAGGTGCCGAGCCATATCGACGGCAAGCTCGGCTACTACGCGCTGGCGGGGGAGACCTCGATCTCGCCCGGCACTTGGGAGGCCGCGCGTGCCTCGGCGGATGTAGCGCTGACGGCGGCGGGGATCGTCAGCGCCGGCACGCGCGCGGCCTTCGCCCTCTGCCGACCGCCGGGACACCATGCGGCGCAAGACATGTATGGCGGCTACTGTTTCCTCAACAACGCAGCGATCGCGGCCGAAGCGATGCGGGCGGCCGGGGCTGGCCGCGTGGCCGTGCTCGATGTCGATTTTCACCATGGCAACGGCACCCAGACGATCTTCTACGAGCGCGCGGATGTCTTCTTCGCCTCCCTCCACGGCGATCCCGACGAGGCCTTCCCCCATTATCTGGGGGGCGCGGATGAGACGGGCCTGGGCGCGGGCGAGGGGAGCACCGTCAATTACCCGCTCCCCCCCGGCACCGACTGGGCACGCTGGTCCGCCGCCCATCAGGATGCGCTGGCGCGGATCAAGGCCTGGGGGGCGGAGGCGCTGGTGATCTCGCTCGGCGTCGACACCTACAAGGACGACCCCATCAGCTTCTTCGCCCTCGAGAGCGAGGACTTCACGACCATGGGCGCGCAGATCGCGGGCGCCAATCTGCCCACGCTCTTCGTGATGGAGGGCGGCTATGCCGTCGCTGAGATCGGGATCAACACGGTCAACGTGCTCACCGGTTTCGAAGGCGCCTGAAAAGCGTTTCTCACCCGGTATCAATCCGTGAGGAGGCGAGCTAGGTTTGACCGGAGGTTCGCTGCTAACCGGATTCCACCCAGCCGATGCCTTTCGTCTCCCGCCTGCTCCGCGCGCTCGCGGCCCTCGGCATCGCCGCCCTCGCCGGCTGTGGATCGGGCGATTTCGAGGAGCCGGTGGCCTTCGAGGCGCCTGAGACGCTTGTTACCTATGAGGTGGTCGTCGAGGGCGCCCCGTCCGAGGAGATCGCGGGTCTGATCGAGGAGAGTCTCCTTCTGTATCGCCGTCAGGAAGACGGGGCGCAGTCGCTTGCCTTCTTGCGCCGGCGGGCCGAGGGCGATGTGGCGACGATCCAGAAGATCCTGCGCGCCTATGGCTACTATCGCGCGGAGGTCACGACAAAGGTCCGTGCTGTGGAGCCACCCGCCGAGGCGACCGCCGCTGAGGCCGGCGAGGATGCAGCCGCAGCCCCGTCGGACGGCGCAGACCATGCGGCAGCAGAAGCGGGCGAGGGTGCCGCCGGGACGGACGGACCCATCGAGAGCGAGGCGGTGGCCGAAGTCGTGATCACCCCGGGCCCGGCCTTCACGCTGGCGCGCCACGATTTCGCGCTGAGCGGTTTTGAGCCCTCGCCCTCGCCCGCCTTGGGCCCTGCGGCGGCCTATGGCTCGCCGGTGGGTGCGCCGGCCGCGGCGGCCGCAATCGTCGCCGCCGAAAGCGCGGTGGTCGCGGCCATGCGCGAGCAGGGCTATGGCTATGCCGAGGCGCGAGGGCGCGATGCGGTCGCCGATCTCGAGCGCGCCGAAATCGAGATCGACAGCAGCGTCGAGACCGGCCGGCGCTACAGGCTCGGCGCGATCAGCTTCTCCGGGGCGCCCAACGTCTCGGAAGAGTATCTGCGGACCTACCTCCGCTTCGGGCCCGGCGATCTGGCCGATCGTGCGCTGCTCTCCGCCTATCAGCGCCAGCTCTTGGGCACCGGCCTCTTCCGCTCCGGGATCGTCAGCCTGCCGGAGACGCCGCCGGAGGGCGAGGTCGCGCCCGTCACCGTTCAGCTCGAGGAGCGCCCCTTTCGAAGCGTGAGCGCCGGTGCGCGCTTCTCCACGGACGAAGGGCCCGGCATCCGCCTCGGCTTTCAGCACCGCAACCTTTTCGGCGCCAACGAGCGGCTGGATCTGACGCTGGATGCCTCCATCGACGAGCAGGTCTTCAACAGCACCTATCGCAAGCCGCAATACCTGCGCGACGGGCAGGACTTCGTGGCCGAAGCCGAGGCGCGGCGGATCGAGGACGATGCCTTCGACGAGATCGGCGGCACGCTGACGGCGGGCATCCAGCGCAAGCTGAGCCCGCGCTGGACTGTGGGCTTCGGCGGGCTCTTCGAGGGCAGCATCATCGACGATGGGGAGACGGAGGCCACCGCCTATCTCTTCGGCATCCCGCTCTCGGCCCAATACGACGGGTCGGACGACCTTTTGAACCCGACCACCGGCCAGCGCTTTGGGATCGAGCTGATCCCCTTCGGCGGCCTCTTCGATGGGCGCGGTGTGGGCTTTCTCTCCGTCGATGCGCGAGCGAGCCTCTATCGCCGGCTCGATGAGGACGGGCGCTGGGTCGCCGCGGCGCGCACCCGTCTCGGTGCGATCCCCTCGGGCAGTCTCGACGATATCCCCGCCACGCGCAGGCTCTACTCGGGCGGATCGGGCTCTGTGCGCGGGTTTCAGGAGGATTTCGTCGGCCCCCTCGATGAGAACAACGATCCCATCGGCGGCCGGTCCGTCTTCGAGCTCGGCGCCGAGCTGCGCTTTCCCATCGTCGGCGATCTGGGTGGCGTGGCCTTCGTGGAGGCCGGTACCGTCTCCACCGAGATCTTCCCCGATTTCGAGGAAGGCATGCAGGTCGCCGCCGGGGCCGGGGTACGATACTATTCGCCCATCGGGCCGATCCGCGTCGATTTCGGCGTCCCGATCAATGGCCGCGATGCGGATGATGCGTTCCAGTTCTACATCTCCATCGGCCAGGCCTTCTGAGGCCGGGAAGGAGCCTGATGATCCGACGCCTTGTCCTGCCCGCTCTGCTCGCCACCGCGCTGCTCGTGCCACCCGCGGCCGCGCAGCTCTCCTTCCTGGGGCTGCAGAACAGCCTGGTGCAGTTTGTGCTCGAACAGATCAGCGTGCCCGGCGAATTTGAGGTGACGGCTGAGGGCGTGGTCGAGGCTGAGGATGGCTCGACAGCGCTCGACGGGCTCGCCATTGCGGATGCGGACGGGGTGTGGCTCCGCATCGGTCAGGTCGCGCTCGACTGGAGCCCCTCGCGCATCCTCCGCGGCGAGTTGGATATCACGCGGCTTGCAGCATCGGACGTCGAGTATCTGCGCGCGCCCGGCGCCTCGGTGTCGGTCAAGGAGGATGAGGAGGTGGAGGAGGACGAAGACGCGAGCCTCTTCGACTGGCCCCGCGCGCCGCTGGCGGTTGTGGTGTCTGAGATGGCGCTCGAGCGGGTGAGCATCGCCCCGGGCGCACTGGCCACGCAGGGTTTCGCCTTCGATGCCATCGGGAATGCGCGGGATGAAGGCGACGAGCAGTCCCTCCGCCTCCAGGTGACCCGCACCGACGGGATCGAGGGGGCGATCCTGCTCGACTATCTACGCGATTTCGACAGCGGCGCGCTGGAGCTGACGCTGGAGGCGGATGAGGCCGCCGGCGGGCTGGTGGCCGAGTTGGCGGGCCTGCCGGGCGACAGCGCCAGCCGCGTCCGCGTGACCGCGACCGGTCCGCTTTCCGACTGGCGGCTGGATCTCGCGGCCTCCTCCGACAGGGTGATCGCCGTGGAGGGCGCGCTGCGCGTGGGTCTCACGGAGGCCGCGGAGGTCACCGCCGATCTGGCCGTCGAGCCCGGCGAGGCGCTGGATCCTGCTGCCCGGCGCCTGCTCGCGCCGCGCGCGACGCTCGCGCTCTCGGTGATCGAGGATGCCGAGCGCGTGATCCGGATCGAGCGTGGCCGGATCGAGAGCCCGGAGATCGCGGCCTCCGCCACCGGCTTTTACGATCTCGAAAGTGGCGCCGTGGATCTCGACCTCGATCTCTCCGCCGCGCCTGGCCTTGCCGCCGATGCGGAGGGCGTGGCCTTCGAGACCCTGGCCCTGACGGCCCGCGTGGATGGGGACGGCGCGGCGCTCTCCGCCGATGGCACGATCACGTTGGCGGGGCTTGTCAGCCCTGGCGCGGATGTGGGCTCGGCCGTCCTCGAAGCGCGGCTGCGGGGGGCCGGCGAGCGGCTCGATTTCGCCGTCGACGGCGATCTTGAGCGCATCCGCTTCGACCGCTTGGGCCCCGATCTCCTCGGCACGGGCGCGCTGCGCGGGCGTGGGCGGCTCGATGGCGGGGTCTTCGAGCTTTCCGAGTTCCGCTTCGCCTCCGAGCCCCTGCGCATCGAGGCCGAGGGGCGGGCCGACGGGAATGCCGACACGCTCGCCTTCCAATATCTCGCTGCTGCCGAGCGGCTGGGCCCGCTCGCGGCCGCCTACTATCAAGATGCCGCGGGCAGCTTCCGCATGGAGGGCCGGCTCTCGGGCAGCGGCGCCGCACCGGCCCTCAACGGGCGCATCGTCTTCGATGGGCTGCGCCTTGGTGCGGAAAGCCTCGGCGCGGTCCAGCTCACCCATTCCGCCCGCTTCGGTCCGGTCCCAGAGGGGACCATCGCGCTGGAGGCGGACGGGTCGCGCTATGGCCCCGCCCGCCTCGGGACGGATTTCGCGCTGGATGGCAATGAACTCGCCCTGACGGATCTCGGCCTCTCTGCTCTTGACGCCACCATCGACGGCGCGGTGACCCTCGATCTCGCCAGCACGCTCATGGAAGGAGCGATCACGCTCGACATCCCATCGCTGGAGCGCGCGGAGGCGGCGACGGGCCTCGCGCTCGCAGGGCGCGGCGGAGGCGAGGTGGTGCTCTCGACCGAGGTCGTCCCCCAAGGCTTCGGCACTTCCGAGCGCCAGCAGGTTGCCGATATCGACCTCTCCTTCGCCGATCTGGCCGGCTTCGAGGCGGAGGTCGCGGCGCTCGGTCTGACCGGTCGGCTGAACGATCTGCTGGGTGAGCCCGGCGGCGATCTCGTCATCACCGTCGATGATGCAGCCCATCCGCAGGCCAAGCTCGCCGCGGCACGGATCGAGGCGGAGGCTCAGAGCCTCACGCGCCGGGGCAGCGCCGATCTGCGCTTCACGCTGGAGCGGATCGCGGCGCCGGGTGTGGCGACCATCGCAGAGATCACCGGTGAGGGGTCGGTCACCGATATCGAGCGCGCCCCCGCCGCCGATCTGGTCATCACCGCGCGGGAGATCGGGATCGAGGCGGTGGAAGGGGGGCGCGTGGCCGAGGCGCGCCTGGCTGCCGATCTGACGGATCTGACCGGCGCGCCCGGGGGGGCGGTCAACGCGGATATCACGACCATCGAGGCGATGGGCTACCGGCTGGCGGGCATCTCAGCCGAGACGGATCTGACCGACCTGACAGGCGCCGCCGCGGCCGAGGGGGCGGTCTGGATCGGCAATGTCTCGGGACCGGACGTGGCGGTGGAGGGGGCCAGCATCCTCTTCGATCTCGCCGATCTTACGGGCGCGCCGGGCGGCACGGTCAGCGCTGAGATTGCGGCCATCGAAGCCATGGGCTATGCCGTCGCGCGCATCGCCGCCGACGCGCGGCTGTCGGACCTGACGGGCGCAGCCGGCGCTGCCGGGAATGTGCAGATCGAGACCCTGTCCGGGCCGGACCTCGCCCTTTCCGGTGCCGAGATCACCTTCGACCTGGCCGATCTCGCGAGTGATCCGGCGGGGAGGGTCGAGGCCATGCTGGCCGAGATCGAGGCGGCGGGCTTTCAGCTGGCCTCCGTCGATGCAGAGGCTGACCTAGCGACGCTTCTCTCGGATCCTGCCGTCGTGCTGGAGGCTGAGACGGGTCGGCTCTCCGGCGCGGGGATCGCGGCGGAGGGCGCGACGCTGTCGGCCGATCTCGCGGCGCTGGGCGGTAATGGGCGGGGGACCGCGGCGCTCCGGCTCACCGGGCTCTCCGGCGCAGCGGCGGCGCGGGCGATCACGCTGGATGCGGATATGACCGGGCTTATCCGCCCTGCCGGGACCCTTGCCCTGCGCACGGAAGGGCTCGCGGCAGGGGGCGCGGGCATCGGGGCCGCGCGGCTCGATGCGACCTTACGCGACCGGGAGGGTCGAACGGATGTGGATGCGCGTCTGGCCCTGCCCGGCGTCAGCGTGCCGGACGCAGAGGCTGAGATCGGTGCCGTCGCGCTCACCGCCGCGATCCGCGATGCGCTGGGGGCACCGGGGTTCGACACGCGGCTAACCATCGCCTCGATCGCTGCGCCCGATCTGGCGTTGGGCGAGACGGTGCTGACGGCGGCAGGACCGCTGTCGGCGCTCGCCATTGCCCTCGATGCGGCCGGCGAGGCGCAGCGCAAGCCGCTCACCGCCAGTCTCCGCGCGACCGCCGATCTCGATGGCCCGCCGGCAGCCGAGGTGGCGCGCTTGGACCTCAATCTCGCAGAGGCGCGGGTCGGGCTCGACCGACCGCTGCGCATCGATACTGCGGGCGGGGTCACGCGGCTCAGGGACCTCGCGCTCAGCCTGCCGGGCGGCACGGTTGCAGGCGATGCGGCGCTCCATCCGGGCGGGGCGGAAGGCACACTCGCGATCGATATGCGCGATGTGGGGGCGCTTCGCAGCTTAGCGCCCGACCTGCCCGTCGCAGGCGGGACCTTCGCGCTCGACACCACCTTCGACACGCGCCGCGGCCGCGCCGGCGCCACGCTCGGCGGTCAGGCCCGCGATCTGCGCTTCACGGGCGCTGTGGCGGATATCGGCGCGTTGGGGCTCGACCTTGACGGAGCGTGGGACGGAAGGCGGCTTGGCACCGAGATCGCGCTCTCCGGCCCCTTTGGCGATCCGTTCCGCGTGGCAGCCGGTCTCGGCCTCGTGCCCTCTGGCGGCCCGGCGCCGGTGGTGCCTTCTGGGGCCGCGCTTGACGGTTCGGTGCGCTGGGCGGGCGATGTGGGCGAACTTTGGGTGTTGGTCCCGCTGCCCGACCATGTGCTCGACGGCGCTCTTGATATCGATCTGACGCTCAGCGGTACGCTCGACGCCCCGGGCATCGGCGGCGCCATCGAAATGAGCGACGGTCAGTACCAAAACCTCGACACCGGCACGATCCTGACGGGCCTGACCCTCGGCTCCACCATCGAGGGCACCGATACGCTGGCGCTCACCTTCTCGGGGCGCGATGGGGCGGCGGGGACGCTTGAGGGGCGCGTTGCCGTCGATCCCGACATGCTCGATGCAGCGGTCACCCTCCGCGAGGCCGTGCTCGTGCGTCGCGATGATGTGACGGCCTCGATCAGCGCGGATATCGCCGCTCAAGGCCCGCTGACGGGTTTCGACCTCTCGGGTGAGCTGCGCGTCGATCGGGCAGAGGTGCGCCTGATCAACGCGCTGCCCCCCTCGGTCACGACGCTGGGGGAGGTGCGCATCAAGGGCGCGCCGGAGCCCGAACCGCGCGAGCCTGCCGGTGGCGCTATCACCCTCGACCTCAAGATCCTGGCCAACGACAGCATTTTCGTGCGGGGCCGGGGGCTCGACAGCGCCTGGGGCGTCGATCTCGCCATTGGTGGGACGGCGGCTGCCCCGCGGATCGTCGGCGATGTGACAAGAGCGCGGGGTCAGCTCGATCTTCTGGGGCGCACCTTCGAGCTCGAGACCGGCGAGATCCTGTTCACGGGGGGGCGCGAGATCGATCCGACGCTCGACATCGCCTTCTCCCATGAGCGCGGCGACATTACCGGCTTCATCATCGTGCGCGGCAATGCCTCCGATCCCGAGATCCTGTTCGAGAGCGATCCGGCGCTGCCCGAGGACGAAGTGCTGCCGCGCACGGTCTTTGGCCGCTCCTCGCAATCGCTCTCGGCCTTCGAGGCGCTGCAGCTTGCCGCCGCCGTCGCGACGCTGCTCGATGGCTCAGGCGGCGCGGTCGACAGCATCCGCGGCGCGGCCGGCGTCGACGTGCTCCGGATCGATGCGGAGGACACGGACGATGTCTCTGTCACCGTTGGCAAAAACGTCACCGAGGACGTTTTCGTGGGCGTCAGCCAACCCGTGACCGGCGGAGACAGCAAGGTCACCGTCGAGGTCGATGTGTTCTCCAATGTCGTGGTCGACGGCGAGGTCTCGTCGGGTGGCGACACCAGCATCGGCGTCCAGTGGCGCAAGGATTTCTGACGCCCAGGCCACCAGAGGCGATCCGAGGCGATCTGCAACGAAAACCTGCTTTGCGCCCAGCGGACCCTCCTGGTCGTCTATGGTCGGGTTAAGTCCTGTGATGCCCCCTCGGTCAGCCGGGAGAGACGACGTTGCGACACCTTTTCTTGGGCGGGCCTGCCGCCGCCTTCCTTCTTGCCCTAGCCGTTCCAGCCACCGCCCAGATGCCCCCCAATCCGCCCGTGGACGTGGCCTTGCCGCTAACGGACGAGGTGGTGGACTACGATGTCTACACCGGACGCTTCGAAGCGCGCCAAGAGGTGGAGCTGCGCGCCCGCGTCTCGGGTTACCTTGAGACGGTGACCTTCGAAGAGGGCGCTATGGTGGAGGAGGATGCGATCCTCTTCACCATCGATCAGCGCTCCTTCCAGACGGCTGTGCGCCGTGCCCGCGCCGCCCTCGCCGCGGCCGAGGCCTCTGCGGAGCTCGCCCAGATTGAGCTCGACCGCGCGACGCGGCTGGCCGAGCGCAATGTGGGCACCGAGCAGGAAGTGGATCGGACGCAGGCCCAGCTCTCCGAGAGCCTGGCTCAGGTGCAAGTGGCGCAGGCCGACCTGGCGCAGGCCGAGCTCGATCTCGGCTTCACGGTGATCCGGGCGCCCTTTTCCGGGCGCATCTCCGAGCGTGAGGTGGATCCGGGCAATCTGGTCGTCGGCGGCACATCCGGGACGACGATGCTAGCGCTGCTGGTCTCGGAGGCGCCGCTCTTCTTCGAGTTCACGATCTCGGAGGCCGACTTCCTGCGCTACGCCCGCATCTTCGGCGAAGAGGGACGGCCTGCGGGGAAGGTGAACAATTACCCGGTGCGCATCCGGCTTCTGGACGAGGACGACTATGTGCACGAAGGCTATCTCGACTTCGTGGACAATGCGCTGAGCGCCAATTCCGGCACGATCGAAGTGCGCGCCGTGGTCCAAGAAGCGAGCGGCGTGCTGGTGCCGGGTCTCTTCGGGCGTGTGCGCGTCGAAGCCTCACGCCCCTATGAAGCGCTGCTTGTCCCGGACGAAGCGGTGCTCTCGGACCAGGCCAACAAGATCATCATGACCGTGGTCCCGAGCGAGGAAGAGGGCGTCTCCACCGTCGTCCCCCGGCTTGTCACGCTCGGCCCGCTCCATCGGGGGATGCGTGTGATCCGCTCAGGGCTCGAGCCAGACAGCCGCATCATCGTCGCGGGCCTGATGCGCGCGCGTCCCGGCGCGACGGTGACGGCGGTCGAGACCACGCTGGACTTCGCGGAATGACCGCGATGCTCCGCCCCGAAAAGCGCTGACGGACGAACGCCATGGGCCGCTTCTCGCATTTCTTCATCGACCGGCCGATCTTTGCCGCGGTGCTGTCGATCCTGCTCGTGATCCTAGGCGGGGTCGCCTATACGACCCTGCCAGTCAGCCAGTACCCAGAGATCGCGCCGCCGAGCGTGGAGGTGCGGGCGAGCTATCCCGGCGCTTCCGCCGAGACCGTTGCCAATACTGTCGCCGCCGTGATCGAGGAGGAGGTCAACGGCGTCGAGGGCATGCTCTACATGCTCAGCCAGTCGACCGGCGACGGCAACATGACGCTGTCGATCACCTTCAAACTCGGCACCGACATCGATCAGGCTCAGGTGCTGGTGCAGAACCGCGTGGCCGCGGCCGATCCGCGCCTGCCCGAGGAAGTGCGCCGCCAGGGGGTAACCACGCGCAAGGCCTCGCCCGACCTGATGATGGTCGTGCATATGCTCTCCCCCGATGCCAGCCGCGATCAGCTCTACATCTCGAACTATGCCAAATCGCAGGTGGTGGACCGTCTGGCGCGGATCGAGGGCGTGGGGCGGGCGACGGTTTTTGCCGAGCGCGCCTATGCCATGCGCATCTGGCTCGATCCCGAGCTTGTGGCCGCGCGCGGGCTGACGGCGGGCGAAGTGCTCGCGGCGCTGCGGGCCAACAACACTCAGATTGCGAGCGGGACGATCAACGCGCTGCCGGTGCCGGAGCAGCTCGCCTATGAGCTGCAGGTGACGACTGAGGGCCGGCTCGTCGAACCGGAGCGGTTCGGTGAGATCGTCGTCGCGACCGATGACCAGGGCGGCACGATCCGGATCCGCGACGTCGGCCGTGTGGAGCTGGGCGCGCAGAGCTACGCGATCAACGGCTATCTCGACGGGACGACGGCGCTGCCCATCGGCATCTTCCAGCGCCCTGGCTCCAACGCGCTCGAAACTGCGGACGAGATCCTGGCCACGATGGAGGAGCTCTCCCAGGGCTTTCCGGCCGGCGTGGAATACACCGTCGTCTACAACCCCACCGAGTTCATCGCGGACTCGATCGATGAGGTCTACGTCACCCTCTTCATGGCAATCGGTCTCGTGATCTTGGTGGTGATCGTCTTCCTGCAGTCGATCAGCACCTCGCTGATCCCCGTGATCGCGATCCCCGTCTCGCTGATCGCGACGTTCCTGGCGATGGCGGCCTTCGGCTTCTCGCTCAACAACCTCTCGCTCTTCGGCCTGGTGCTGGCCATCGGCATCGTGGTCGACGACGCCATCGTCGTGGTCGAGAACATGGAGCGGTACTTGCGCGAGGGGCGGAACCCGCGCGATGCCGCGCGCGAGACGATGACCGAGGTGGGTGGTGCGTTGGTTGCGACGACGCTCGTGATGCTCGCCGTCTTCCTGCCCGTGGCCTCGGTCGCCGGGATATCGGGCCGGTTCTACGAACAATTCGCGCTGACCATCGCCTTCTCGACAGCGATCTCTACGGTGGTGTCGCTGACCCTTTCGCCGGCGCTCGCCGCTCTCCTGATGCGCGATCCCAACGCACCCCCGGGACCGGGGATCGCCGCGCAGATCGGCCGTGTGCTTAGCTGGCCGCTGCGGACCTTCGGGCGCGGGTTCAATTGGGCGTTTACCAAGCTCGAGAACGGCTATGCGGTGCTGGTGAAATGGACGCTGCGGATCGTTTTGCCGATGCTGGTCGTCTATGGCGGGCTCGTCTGGCTCGCGGCCTATCAGTTCCAGGCCGCACCGACCGGCTTCATCCCGGCGCAGGATCAGGGCTATCTGATCACGGTCGTCCAGCTCCCGCCGGGCTCCTCGCTCTCGCGCACCGACGCCATCGCGCGCCGGGCCGAGGCGCTGATGCAGCAGCACCCGGCGGTCGCCCATACCGTGCCGATCGTGGGGCTCGACGGGGCGACCTTCACCAATGCGCCCAATGCCGCCGCGATCTTCGTGCCCATGAAGGACTTCGATTGGCGCGCGGCGAACGGCTATCCGGTCCAGCGCGTCCTCGGCGAACTGCAGGGCCAGCTGTTCTTCGAGATCAAGGAGGCGCTGATCTTCATCCTGCAGCCCCCGCCCGTGCGCGGGATCGGGACGACCGGCGGGTGGAAGATGTATGTGCAGGATCAGCGTGGGCGCGGGCTCGACGCGCTACAGGGGGCGATCCAGGGCATGGCGGGCGCGGCCAACACCACGCCTGGCATCGCCGGTGCCTTCACCCTCTTCAACACGAGCAGCCCGCGCATCCATGCCGAGATCGACCGGGTGAAGTCCGAGCTGCTGGGTGTGACGGCCGCGCAAGTGAACGAGACGCTCGAGGTCTATCTCGGCTCGGCCTTCGTGAATGATTTCAACTTCATCGGCCGCACCTACCGCGTCACCGCCCAAGCAGATGGCATCTATCGCGACAAGCCCGAGGATATCGCCCGCCTGCGCACCCGCTCGGCCGGCGGCGAGATGACACCCATCGGCTCGGTCGCGACCTTCGAGGACCAGACGGGCCCCTATCGTGTCGCCCGCTACAACCTGTTCCCAGCAGCCGCGCTGCAGGGCGGACAGCTGCCCACCGTCAGCACCGGCGAAGCCATCGCGAGCCTGGAGGCCGCGGCCGAGCAGACGCTGCCCTCGGGCTTTGGCTATGAATGGACGGAGCTGGCGCTGCAGGAGAAGCTTGCCGAGGGCAACATTCTTTTCCTCTTCGCCTTCGCAGCGCTGGCCGTCTTCCTGGTGCTCGCGGCGCAATACGAGAGCTGGCTCCTGCCGCTCGCCATCATCCTGATCGTGCCCATGGGGCTTCTCGCGGCGATCTCAGGCGTGCTCTGGCGCGGGATGGACAACAACATCCTGACGCAGATCGGGCTTGTCGTCCTGGTCGGCCTCGCCTCGAAAAACGCCATCCTGATCGTCGAATTCGCGCGCCAGGGCGAGGATCGGGGTCTGAACCGGGTGGAGGCCGCCATCGAGGCCGCCCGCCTGCGCCTGCGCCCGATCATGATGACGGCGCTCTCCTTCATCCTGGGCGTGATCCCGCTTCTGATCGCCACAGGTGCGGGCGCGGAGATGCGTCAGGCGCTCGGCACCGCGGTCTTCTTCGGCATGCTCGGCGTCACGGTCTTCGGTCTGATCTTCACGCCGGTCTTCTATGTGCTGGTGCGCTGGATCGGGGAGAAGGCGCGGCGCCTGTTCGGGCTTGAGGCCGAGGCATAGGCGAGAACGCGCCGGGCGCCCCGGAGATGACGACCGGGGAGGCGGAACGAGCGGGGCGCACGAGGACGTGAGGGCCGCGCCCTCGCCGAGAGGGGATGGCACGGTTATCTCGCTGAGCATGGGGCCTGCGCGGCCCTATCCGTTCGCAGCCCGCTTCGCTTCTACAGGTCCCCGATGCCCGTCCGCCTCATCGCCGCGCTGCTGCTCGCGACCATCGGCCTCGTCCAACCGG
>JBCCLX010000001.1:0-55080 GCA_039026635.1 Pseudomonadota bacterium | reverse complement strand
GAGCGGTTCGAACACCTCGCCATTGAACAACGAACCGCGCGGCGTTCGGCATCGGGCTCGGCCCGATACCGCGCATCGCGTCTCCGCGTTTCACCAGGCACGCTCGCAGCTCCGTCTTGCGTCAGGCGTTCATCCCGCCGCTCGCACCATTGGACGGAAACCAACGGCGCGCCTCGGAGCGGAATGGCCTGACAGTCCCATCCCTGAAGATCCAGTGCCTTCGTCAGGACCGCTTCGAGCCTCCGCCCAAGCGAGCCTCACGATCAACGCCCCGAACCAGATCCACACACCCCCCGCGGCCCCACCACACCCGCAGACGCGCGCGGAGGCGCCACCCGACCTGAGCAGACCCCGCTCGGTTCGTGCACTCACGCGGTGGTCGACATCCTCGGCGTTCCGGACGGGCCGCGCCTCTTCCGCACCAAGGCCATTCACACCGCCGGCACAAACCCACTCCCGCCGGGGCCAGACACACCTTTGCGGTGTCGGCGGTGCGAGTGGATCGTCTCAAGCCCCGCAATCCTCTCCGACGAGAGAGAGACCGGGTCCAGTCGCCCTTCCGAAGACAGACCCGCGCCAAGCCAAGTGCCTCAATCAATTCAGCACCCGACCGTCTGACGGCACCGGCGCCCCCTACAATCCCCACCCCACCCGACGACGTCGAAACCAACCAATGGCTTCAAAAACACAACCCTGACCAAGCCCGATCCGCCCAGCCAGGGTCCCATGCCCGCTATCGCAAGACCTCGGCGCTCGCGTGGGGGCAGTCCGATGGACAGGCGAGGCTTCTCGTTTCGGCTTGTTCTCCCAACGTCGAGGCTGCTACATGATCGATGGAGATGTGGCCGAGTGGTCGAAGGCGCTCCCCTGCTAAGGGAGTAAACGGGCAACCGTTTCGAGGGTTCGAATCCCTTCGTCTCCGCCACCATCACCCTTTCGAACCCGTTCAGGCCGCCCGCCCGCGGCGGATTTTCTTCTGTTTTCAAAGGGGTTTGCTAGGTGGGTGCGAACCGATGAGACACGGCCACACAGCGATTTCCGTCTCTGAATGGCGTCTCGTCTCTGGTCGGGCGAACCGCCTCGATTCCGGTTCGGTCGAAAATTTTCTCGTGTTTCCAATAACCTGAATCACAACACCGCCAAAACTGCGAGTCCTGTTTCCATCGCTGCCGAGAGAAACGGAGACCGAACATGCAGGAGGCGTAGCGGATGGGGTTGGTGGCTCACTTGCGCGCAACGGTGGCGGTGGGCACGAGCTTCAGGCTTGGCGAAGCCGGACTCGAAGCGGGTTGGCATAGTCGCCTTTGCGATCCCAGAGCCGGCGGGCGCGCTCGGCTATGGCGGCCAAGAACGGGTTCCGCAGATCACCATCGCCAGCGAGGATGATCAGATGTGCTTGAGCGCGTGACGCAGCGACGTTAATGAGCCGGCGCCCACTTTCGCTATTCAGGAATGGGCTCCCTGCATCCACAGGATCGAAGATCACGATCTTCCGCTCGCTACCCTGTGCTCGGTGAACCGTGCTGACACGAACTTCCTTTTGTCCTTGCCGTCCCAGCATCGATCTGATGAGAGCACGCTGAGCGCGAAAAGGTGTGAGGATCAGAATGTCGTCGGCTTCGACGTAGGAACCGAGTAGTTCGTGCACCAACGCGGCAATGATCTCGGCGGAAGCGAAACGGATCTTGCCATTATACTTCTTCGACCACGTCGCCTCGCCAGCGCGATCGTCAACGAGCACTCGTGGGATTTCACGGCCATCGAGATACCAGGGAGAACGCGCCTTCTTCCATTCCGGATCCCGCGCCGCTTTCCGGCATACAATGAGCTCGCCACTATAAAAGGTGTGTGAGACGATATCGCAAACACCCTGGCACATCCTTGATTGCTCATTGAGGAACACGCTGGGAGCATCTTTGAAGACATCAAAGGCTGTCCGACCGAGGACAGCCCGTGTTGACGTGTCGCCACTCTGGACGATTGGAGCCAGCTGTTGCGGATCTCCAGCAAATGTGGCGCATTTCGCGATGCTGGCGACCATGAGGGCTGCGGGCAACATGATCTGGCTGGCTTCGTCGGCGATTGTAAAATGCCACGGACTTCCGCCCGGGTTCGCGATGTTGTCGAAGTGGCGGAAAAGGGAGTTGGTCGTGATCGCGACGACACGCGAAGAGGCCGAGATCTGCGCAACATCGGTCTTCAGCTTGGCTCGCGCGGCTTCAAGTTTCTCTTTCCAAGCTACGTACCGCTCGATGTCGTTTTTCGAAGGCTCCTCGAGCTCGAGCATGCTGATTTCCAGCGACGCCTCATAGATGCCCTGCGCGAGCAAATGGTCACGGCCGCGAAATTTCTTGGTGTCGAAACGGGAGCCAATCCGTTTCATGGAATGCCGAAGGTCGTCACGCCCAATTCGAGTCAGCCAGTCATCCGCGGCAATGAGCGCTGAATCGACTGCCGTATTTGTTGGCCCGCTGACGAGGATCTTCGCGTTCCTGAACCGGGTAAGCAGATACGCAATCATGCCGCCAATCGTGAACGTCTTGCCGGTGCCAGGCGGCCCATGAAGCAATCCCACCCGGTTCAAAGGCAGTGACACAGCTTGCTCCTGCCTGGCGCGAAGCATGGAGAAGTCGTCCGGAAGTGCCTTCGTTTCGGCAGCTGGCTGTTTCTCACTCCGGCGTAGAGCCGCGGCAGCTTTTCTCCTGGTTGGCTCTCGTTGCCATAATTCAATCAGTGGCGTGATGAAGTCCTGGGGAAAAAGAGTGACGTGTTCATCTACGTCCGGGAGTGGGCCCTGGACGAAGCGAAGGGCGAACTCGCCTTTGTCGGGGTCGACAACAACAACCTCTCCCCGTCCGCTCCCCTCGCCGTACCAGACAGCGCGCGAGCCCTCGAGGCTTTCATCAAGTGCTGCGCTCGATCGTCCGTTGCGAATGGGTTCGACGGCCAGCATGACGAGATTGCCCTGCCGCCGTGACGACAAGACCTTGAACGGCAGCCCACGCTGCGCAGTTGTGCGTTCGTCCTCAAGAGCAGACAGAATTGCGTCCGCGGTAATCGCCATCAGTACCCCAACTTGAAAGCCAAGAGCCAGCAAGAGCCCCTGCCTACAAGCAGGATAGGTCGGGATCGCAAACTACCGCAATCAAAAGAAAATCATTGCGGAGGCTACGCTACGCTTTTCGCCACCAGAAAGCTCAGCCTTGGTCGAACACTCGCACCGACTGCTCCTCCCACGGCAAGGACGCCACGAAGCACAGGTCGTAGAGGCTGATAGCGCAGGGTTCGCGGCGCACGACCAGGCGCTCGAGGACGTCTGGCGCCAGCCATGCGAGGCGCAGGAGGCGGCTGACGTAGCGGTCGGACAGGCCCTCCTCGGTGGCGAGATCGGCGATGGTGGTTATCTCGCCGTGCTCCATCCGCTGCCGCCACGCCCATGCCCGGCCGATCGCGCGCAGCACGCGAGGATCCTGTCCCGGCGGCGGGTCCGACGTGTCGATGTCCTGCGGTGGCAGGATGCGCGGTCACCGCCGCGTTTGCGGACCGCGAGCGGGATGTGGACGCGGATCGTGTCGTTCGCGGGCATCAGGCGGCGTCCTCCCGCGCGGGCGTCATCAGGCTCGCCAACGCGCCGAGGCCGTCATGGCGCAGATCGATGTCGAGCCCGTCCGCGCCCACCGTCACGCGCGCCACGAGCAGCTGGACGACGCGGGCCTGCTCGGCCGGGATCAGCGCCTTCCAGAGATCGTCGAACTGCGTGAGCGCCGCGGTCACGGTGCCCTCGTCGAGGTCGGGCCGCTCCTTCTTCAGCGCACGGGCGGTGCGCGCGATGATCTCCGGCGTGCGCAGCAGCCTCCGGATCTCGCCGATGACGGCTTCCTCCACCATGGCCGCGGGGAGCCGCTGGGGCCCGCGCAACTCGGCCGTTGGTCGTTTCTGGATGATGTCCATCGAGACGTAGTAGCAGTACCGCCTGTTGCCCTTCTTCGTGTGGTGCGGGGTCATCGCGGCGCCGGTCTCGGTGAAGATCAGCCCGCGCAGCAGCGCCGGCTCGGTGCTCCGCGTGCGCCCGGCCCGCTGGTTGCGGTTGCCGGCCAGCACGGCGTGGGCGGCATCCCACAGCTCCGCATCGACGATGGGCTCGTGCATGCCGGGATAGGTCTCGCCCTTGTGGGTGATCTCGCCGCGGTAGATGCGGTTATGCAGAAGCTTGTAGAGCGCCCCGCGGTCTATGGGCCGGCCGCGCTTGGAGCGGATGCCCCGGGCGTTCAGCTCCCGGATCACGGCGGCGGTGGAATCGGACTGTGCGAAGAGCTCGAACATGGTGCGGACCTGCGCGGCCTCGGCCTCGTTCAAGATCAGCTTGCGGTCGACCACGTCGTAGCCGAGCGGCACGTATCCGCCCATCCACATGCCCTTCTTCTTCGAGGCGGCGACCTTGTCGCGGATGCGTTCGCCGATCACCTCGCGCTCGAACTGGGCGAAGCTGAGCAGGATGTTCAGCGTCAGCCGGCCCATGGACGTGGTCGTATTGAAGGACTGAGTGACGGACACAAAGGTAACGCCGTGGCGGTCGAAGATCTCGACCAGCTTCGAGAAGTCCATCAGCGCGCGGCTGAGACGGTCGATCTTGTAGACCACGACCACGTCGATCAGCCCGTCCTCGACATCGGCGATCAGCTGCTTGAGCGCGGGGCGGTCCAGCGTGCCGCCCGAAAAGCCTCCGTCGTCGTAGCGTTCGCGCAGGCAAGCCCAGCCCTCGGCCCGTTGGCTGGCGATGTAGGCCTCGCAGGCCTCCCGCTGCGCGTCGAGGCTGTTGAACTCCATGTCGAGCCCTTCCTCGCTCGACTTGCGGGTGTAGACGGCGCAGCGCAGGCGGCGCGCCGGTTCCGACTGGGTCTTTCTGGTCATCGGGCGCCTCCGGTCTGGTCGAGCCCGAAGAACCGCCAGCCATTCCAGTGCGCGCCGGTGATCGCGCGGACCGCGGCGGAGAGCGACTTGAAGCGGCGCCCCTGCCATTCGAAGCCGTCCGCCAAAACGGTGACCATGTGCTCCTCGCCGCCCCATTCGCGGACCAGCTTCGTGCCGGGGGCGGGTTTGCGCGGGTCCGCCACCAAGCCGCCGAGCTTGCCGCTCATGACCTCGTCGGCCAGCGCATCGAGCGTCCGGCGCGTCTCGCGGCGCAGACCGCCATGGGCCAGTTCCTGTATCCGGTAGCCGAGCCGAAGCTCGAGGTTGCCGCGGCTGGCGTTCGGCGCGCGCTCCCCGAAGATGGCCTGCCACTTCTCCTGGAGCTCTAGTACCGTCATCGCCTTCAGCGCCGCCAGTTCGGCCAAGACCTCGATCCCCGCCGCCTGGCGCGCGGGCGCGGCCTTCGCGCCTGATTTCCTTGCGTTTTTCCTCATGCGTCATCTCCAACTCGGTTGCGAACCTGTCTCCGACGACGGCGTCTGAGGGCGAGAATGTCCAGCGAACTGTCTCCATTGAGCGGAGATTTCGCGTTTGTTTCTTGTGGGTTGGTGCGCGCGATGGCGCCGGCGAGGATCGTGGCCAGCTCCACCAGCCGCTCATCGGTGGCGAGCGTGTCGACGGGCGTGGCGAAGGTGATTTCGTTGGGCATGGCGAGCGAACCTACTGAGGCGGTTTGCTCGGTGTTCGCCGGTCGCTAAGGCGTAATTCAAGCCAAAACAGAGGGTTGCCGTAGTGGCGAGCAATTGCGGGAAGCGAAGCGTGCACGCAGAATAGTCTTGAAACAGCCGAAGGGCCAAATCTCTCTTCTCGTAACGCTCATCTACACATAACCCCACTCTTTGTGCGCATCCCAAGAATAGAACTGCAGGGGGCTACCAATGGACTCACCATTCACAGTAAATCGACTAATCGCATTAAAGAGGGCAGCCTGCCGGAATGGGATATGGATGGCTTGCGCCGTTCTGTTGCGGATCCTCTCTGTCAGCGTGTTGGGCCACATAAAAGAAAGTTCATCCGGCTTCACTACTGCATCATAGCCCGTGTATGCGACTATAAGCGGCAACTGATATCTGTCGACCGCCTTCTCTATCTCATAAGACAACATGCTTCCAGACTTTCGAGTCGACCTCGAAAGAATAACGACCATATTTTTCGAGGCCGCCAAGCGTTGTCGAATGCTTGCTTTGAGGGTCTCCACTTTGCTAGAGTCTCGGACAGCACTTGCTTTCTCGTGGCTGTTTGCAAACTTGAATTCTACGCCTTTGTTGGCGTTCCACCCCTGCACGGTGGCGTAGTACTTGAAATCCGACTTGGTTGGGTCGGCTTGGCCAAGACCATCAAACGCGAAGTATGTTCCTGTTCTATATGCCATTCTTCCAATTCCTCACGTGGTTTTTGAGGTTGATCTGACCTTTTCTGTCGCGAGGCACAACCACTATGATTTCTTCTGTTATTCGACCCTTTCGACTTTCCTCCAGAATTGCGGCAATAATTATATCCAACATAACGGAATGCTTCAGACCAACCCTCGCAAGTCCAGTTCCCATCAGTGGAATAATCAGTGGCTCAAGGGAACAGGCTGCTCTTGCTCGCACCAGAAGGCCACCAACCGCGCATATGAATGTCTCAAGATTTGCTGTTGTCACATTGTCTTGCGGATTGGTGTGGCTAAGTGCCACTAGGAGAAACTTCTGATCTGAAGCTCTGGCACAGGCTGTAGCTCCAATTGGGTATCGGTTCTTGTTTCCCTTTCGACGATTTTCTTGAGCAGGTTCAATGTGGCTCAGACTATCCTTAACCTGGTCCAGCCAATCGTCTGGGTTTTCGCGCCAGTATCGCAGGATCACTTGGCCGTGGAGTGATCTTGATGATACCAGATCCTCATCGACAACATGGTCAAAAAAGTCGTTTACTCCAATGGCCTTCCAGCCTTTCTCCTCAAACAGATCGCCCACTTTCACACGGATTTTTGTGTCGAATCCTTGATGCGGGAGCTCGACTTCGTTCTTCAAGAAGCCCGTCCAATAATATCCATCCAGGAGGAAATGGATGCCTCCGGCCAAGATAACGATGATCAGGAAAAAGGTGAAAGACAGCTGTATGTTCGTGTCGCTTACGACTTCGTACGACTCAATCAGCAAGAAAATCGCTCCAAGCGCTACCAAAACATCTTGGATGAGCTTTCGCCAATTTTCGGAAAGCCAACGCTTCATATGGATGCTCCATAAGTCCCTTGTACTACATCGTGTATCTTTTTCGATTGCTGCGCTCAACAACCTTCGTGTACTCGGCTGGACGCGGGGCTTTGCTCATTGGCTTTGGGTGCGATCAGTGCCGCGTAGATTGCCCGAGCATCCGATCCGTCTCCAACCGTAGGACCGCTCGCCACAGTGGCGTCTTCACGAACACCGCGTCCTCCGACCGATAGCCCGCCGCGCCTCTCTCTTGGTGCAGCATGCCCGCCCAGCAGAGCGGTCGCAGCACCTGGATGTAGAGCTGGCCCATCACATCGTCATAGCGCGGGACCGGTCCTGCCTCGGGCTCTCCAAAGAGCACGCGGCGTAGGTGGGCGACGGTGGCGCCGTCCTCGGCCTCGACATTGAGCACGTTCAGGAACACGTCCCAGTTGCCCAGGATCGGCGCGTCGTCGAACCGCGACATGCTGGCGTGGTTGATCCGGAACAGAAAAAACGGGACGACCGTGCCGAAAATCCGGCCGGGATGGTCCGTCAGCGTCTGACCAGCCTTGGTCAGGCGGAACTCACCCTTGTAGTGCCGGCCGAGCTTCATCGCGATCATCAGGTCGTGCAGCACCATGAGCGGGGCGAAGTCTGGCTCGTTCAGGACCTTGTTGACGGCGAAGAGGTCCGCCTCGGTGTGACCCGGCCAGTCGAACTCGGCCGCAGCCCAGTGCACGAAGATTCGCTTGAACGCCTTGGACTGCGTCAGTGGGATGCCGCCATGCTCGCCGATCCAGGCGAAGGTCTTTTCGATCGCGCGCACCATCGGCGAGAACGTCAGCGCCGGATCGGCATCGTCGACCTCCCGGAACGCGATCACCTCAGATCTCCCGGGCGAACCAACGGATGCGGCCGACGATGTGGATCTCGTCGGCCGTTCGCTCGTAGGGGCTGTAGAAGCCGTTGTCCGAGATGACGCGCACGGCGGGCGGGTCGCTGTTCGGGATGTGCTCGAGCCGCTTGGCCACCAGCCCCATGCCGTCGTCCAAGACAAAGATGCCGGGTGGGTTCGGCGCGCGGCGCGCCATGTCGACAAGCACCGTGTCGCCGTCGAGCAGCGTGGGCGCCATGCTGTCGCCTTCCACATGCATGATCCGCAGCTGGGACGGGCTGGCCTTCAGGCTGTGGCGGATCCAGGACCGGCGGAAGTGGTAGGCGCGGCCGGCGGGATCCTCATGCTCCTCGACAACAGCGCCGCCGCCCATCGAGGGGCGCGGGCTCGCATGCGCGATCGAGACGAAAGCCTCGTCCGGGTTCTCGATGAAAGGCGGCGTGCCCTCGACATCGCCGATCCCGTGGATCAGCCACTCGCGGTCGACCTTCAGAACGCGCGCGACCTCGGCCAGCCGGTCGATGCCGGGGCGGGATGATCGTCCGCGCAGGATGTCGTAGACGAAGGATCGGTTCACGCCGGCCATCTCGGCGACATGGGCGGGGCTGAGGCCGAGCTGGTTGGCCCGGGCCCTGAGACGGTCGGCAAGCGTGTGATGCTCGTTCATGTTTCCCCACCCATCTGTGGATGAAATAGGATAAAATCGGATTGATCGACAACCGTCAAGCGAATAAGAACAGAAGGTAAACATCAGGCATGGGAATCGGAGGAGCGCGTGCACATCGACAAGCTGTATTTCACGCTCCCCGAGGTGCTCGAGCGCTGGCGGATCTCCGAGACGGACCTCGTCTACCTGGCCGAGAACGACAAGCTCCGGCTGTCGGTGCGCGTCTTCGGCGAGCCGGTCGAGTTTGGCGACTACGAGGAGGGCCAGGACGGCGAACGGTTCCGCGTTCCGTGGGAGCAGAAGCCCTTCAGCGGGCTGCTCGACCTGTACGCCTCCGATGTCTTCCAGCTGTTCCGCTGCGGCGAGCTCCATGTCAGCGAGTTTCGCACGCCCCGCGCGGACTATGCCTCGCTTTACGGCGAGGCCAAGCCGGTCTTCGTGATGATCGGCGATCTTCTGCTAAGGCGCGAGGAACGCGATCGTTTCGAGCTTCAGTCCGGCTTCTCCTCTGGCGGCTCGGCGATGGAGGAGAGCACCTTCATCGCCTCGGCCGACTACCAGGAGGTGCGCTGCAACGGCTACCGCTTCCGGCTCGGCCCGATCCAGGCGCAAGTCGTCCGCGCCTTGCACGAGGCCGCGCAGCGCGGCGAGGCGTGGCAGAGCGGCAAGGCCATCCTGTCCTCAGCGGGCTCGAAGAGCCTGCGCATGGCCGACGTCTTCAAGTCGCAGAAGGACTGGCGACAGCTGATCCGCTCCGACCGCCGTGGCGGCTACCGTCTCAACATCGACTGACTCCTTTCCCGTCCCCCCATGCGCGGTTCCTGATCGCGCTTGGTGTGGGATCGGCTGGGGGATGGAGGGGGATGACGATCCCCCAGGAAGCCGTCCAAGCCTGTCCTGCAAGGCCATATTCATCCCCCTCCGTATCCCCCTGCGATCCTGACGACATCCCATAGCGGGATTTCGCAATCTCTCTCCGAAGCACACGCAAACGGAGAGAGCCGATGCAGCAGAAGCATTGCCTGAACCAGAAGGAACTCGCCCGACGCTGGACGATCTCGCATCGCACGCTGGAGCGCTGGCGGTGGGCGGGTGAAGGCCCGGCCTACATGAAGATCGGCGGCCGGGTCGTCTACCGCCTCGAGGACATCGTCGCCTTCGAGCGCGACCAGCTCCAGCACACCACGGACACCCAGCCGCGCGCGGGAGCGGCCTAATGGGACGCCTGTCGCCCATCACCGAAGCCGAAGTCGT
Source organism: Pseudomonadota bacterium (assembly GCA_039026635.1). Classification (GTDB taxonomy): domain Bacteria; phylum Pseudomonadota; class Alphaproteobacteria; order Rhodobacterales; family Rhodobacteraceae; genus Thermohalobaculum. The sequence continues at coordinate 45,116 of JBCCLX010000001.1, read as the reverse complement.
GCCGCTGCACGGCGCGAACGGGCCGGGGCTCGACGAGGTCGGGCTCGCCGCCTGGATCGCGCAGGCCGAACCCGGCGAGGCGCTGGTCTATCACCGCGGGTTTCTCGCCGTCGATGCCACGTCGGTCATCTCGAAGCTGCCGGCGGACCGGCAACGCATGCTTCAGCTGGTGGCGGCCGCCGCCCGGCGCGCGGCGGAACAGAACCTCGTCCACCTCGTGCAGTCCCGGCTCGGCCCAGACGCCTTCGCTTACATCGCCGTCGCTCGCCCCAAACCCGGCCCATCCGGCGCGGCGCTCTCGATGCGCCTGCTCGAGGCCGCATGATCCCCATCCCCCATCCCGGAGACCCCAATGCCCTATCCCGAGAACACTCCTACGCCCGATGACCTGCCGGGCCTCAGCCCGCAGGAGATCGCCGCGCTGCCCGTCGAACTGCTGGCCATCATCCAGCGCGAGATCGACGAGCGCCTGAAGCGCGACAAGGCCGCGAAGACCCGGCTCGATGCCGCTCTGACCGTTCGCTACGCCACCCGCGCCGCCGAGGAACGGCAGGCGCAGGTCAAGGACACTGGCACCGTCCGCTTCGACGACGGCGATTTCACGGTGGTCGCCGATCTGCCGAAACGCGTCGAGTGGGACCAGTCCCAACTGGCCGCGATGGTCGAGCGGATCCGCGCCGCCGGAGACGATCCGGCCGAATACGTCGACATCGCCTTCAAAGTGCCCGAGCGCAAATACGCGGCTTGGCCCGATGCGATCCGACAGGGCTTCGAGCCGGCGCGGACCGTAAAGACCGGTGCGCTGAAGGTCGAGATCCGGCCGCAGGGAGGCGATGCATGAGCCTCCCGATCATCACCGCAGACGAGCGGCTGACCGAGGTGCGCGGCGTGAAGGCCGCCATCTTCGGACCTCCGGGCATCGGCAAGACCACGCTCCTGCGCACGCTCAATTCGACCACCTCGCTGTTTTTCGACCTCGAGGCTGGCGATCTCGCCATCGAGGGGCTGGCAATCGACACGATCCGCCCGCGCACCTGGCGGGAATGCCGTGACTTCGCGGTGTTCATCGGCGGCCCGAACCCAGCGCTGCGCAAGGACCAGCCCTACAGCGAGGATCATTACCAGGCGATCTGCCAGAAGTACGGCGATCCCAAGGTTCTGGAGAAGTACGACACGGTCTTCATCGACTCGATCACCGTGGCGGGACGGCTTTGCTTCCAGTGGTGCAAGGGCCAGCCCGAGGCGCATTCGGACAAAACCGGCAAGCCGGACGTCCGCGGGGCCTACGGGCTGCATGGGCGAGAGATGATCGCCTGGCTCACCCACCTCCAGCACACGCGGGCGAAGAACGTGATCTTCGTCGGGATCCTCGACGAGAAATTCGACGACTTCAATCGCAAGGTCTTCGTCCCGCAGATCGACGGCTCGAAGACCGGGCTCGAGCTGCCCGGCATCGTCGACGAGGTGCTGACGCTGACGTCGCTGCCCGACGACAAGGGCGTGCCGCAGCGGGTTTTCGTCTGCCACACGCAGAACAGCTGGGGCTACCCGGCCAAGGACCGCTCCGGCCGTCTCGATCTGCTGGAGCCGCCGCATCTGGGCCAGCTCATCGAGAAGATCCGCCAGCCGCTGCCGATCGACGCGCGCCCACTCGTGACGGATGCGCCGCGCATCCCGGCGCCCGCCGCGACCCCTCAATCCGATCCCACCAACTGAAAGGACCCCACGCCATGACCGGTCTCTGGAACGATTTCAACGACGCCCAGTCCAACACGAACCTCATCCCCAAGGGTACGCTCGCCAAGGTGCGCCTGACCATCCGCCCCGGCGGTTTCGACGATCCCTCGCAGGGCTGGACCGGGGGCTATGCCACCCGGGGCTCCACCGGCGCCGTGTATCTCAACGGTGAGTTCACGGTGACCGAGGGCCCCTACGCCCGGCGCAAGATCTTCACGCTGATCGGGCTGCACAGCCCCAAGGGGCCGGACTGGGCCAACATGGGCCGCAGCCTCGTCCGCGGCATGCTGAACTCGGCGCGCGGGATTTCCGACAAGGACACCTCGCCCGAGGCGCAGGCTGCGCGCCGGATCAACGGCTTCGCCGATCTCGACGGGCTGGAGTTCGTCGCGCGCATCGACGTCGGCTCCGATGCCATGGGCGAGGACAAGAACGAGATCCGTGCCGCGGTCACGCCAGACCATCGCGAATATGCGCAGGTCATGGGCACGGCAGGGCACGGCTACCAGCCGCCATCGCAGCCCGCGCCCCAGCCGTCGACCGCGCAGCAACCCACAGCTCCGGCGGCTCCCGGCCGTCCGGCCTGGGCGCAGTGAGGGGCGTCCGATGCGGCTTCGTCCCCGCCAGAAAGTCTTCGTGGAGCGCAGCCTCGCTGCGCTCTCGAAGCACGGCAACACGCTCGGCGTTGCGCCCACCGGCGCAGGCAAGACCATCATGCTGTCCGCGGTCACCGGGAAGCTGGTGGAGCAGACGGAGGCCAAGGCCTGCGTTCTTGCCCATCGCGACGAGCTGACCGGCCAGAACCGCGCAAAGTTCGGCCGTGTCAATCCGGAGGTGACCACGTCCGTTGTGGATGCCGGCTCCAAGTCGTGGGCGGGACAAGTCACCTTTGCCATGGCGCCGACGCTTTCCCGCTCGTCGAGCCTGAAGGCGATGCCGAGGCTCGATCTGCTGGTGATCGACGAGGCGCATCACGCGGTGGCCGACAGCTATCGTCGGATCATCGACCGCGTGCGCGACGCCAATCCCGAGGCCCGCATCTTCGGCGTCACGGCGACGCCCAACCGCGGTGACCGGAAAGGGCTGCGTGAGGTCTTCGACAATGTCGGCGACCAGGTCACGCTGGCCGAACTGATCGCCTCGGGCCACCTCGTGGCCCCGCGCACCTTCGTGATCGATGTGGGCGTTCAGGAGAAGCTGCGCGCCGTCCGAAAGACCGCGTCCGACTACGACATGGGCGCGGTCGCGGAGATCATGAACCGCGCGCCGATCACGGACGAGGTCATCCGGCACTGGCAAGAGAAGGCCGGCGATCGACAGACCGTGGTCTTCTGCTCGACGGTTGCCCACGCGGAAAACGTCGCCGAAGCCTTCAATGGCCACGGGATCCCCGCCGGCGTTATCCACGGCGATCTGGGCTCCGAGACGCGCCGCCGGATCCTCGCAGCCTATGCTGCCGGCGAAATCCAGGTCGTCGTCAACGTGGCGGTGCTGACCGAAGGCTGGGATCACCCGCCCACCTCCTGCGTGGTGCTGCTGCGGCCCAGTTCCTGCAAGTCGACCATGATCCAGATGGTCGGGCGCGGCTTGCGCACCGTCGATCCCGCCGAGCACCCCGGCATCGTCAAGACCGACTGCATCGTGCTGGATTTCGGGATCTCGAGCCTGACCCACGGAACGCTGGAGCAGGACGTCGATCTCGACGGCCGCGATCCCACACCGTGCGACGCGCCGACGAAGACCTGCCCGGAATGCGAGGCAACGGTCCCGCTCGCAGCCCGCCAATGCCCGATTTGCGGATACGAGTTCCTGAGCGACGGGGCACCGCCGCTCGAAAGCGTGGTCATGTCCGAGATCGACCTCCTGAGGCGCTCCAGCTTCGCCTGGGAGGATCTGTTCGATGACGAGTCCGCGCTCATGGCGAGTGGGTTCAATGCCTGGGGCGGCGTCTTCTTCCTCGAGGGGCGCTGGCATGCCGTGGGCGGTGGCAAGAATGAGCGGACGCGCCTCCTCGGCGTGGGCGAGCGCACCGTCTGTCTGGCGCAGGCCGACGACTGGCTGAACGAACACGAGACCGACGAAAGCGCGTTCAAGTCCCGGCGCTGGCTGGGCCAGACGCCGACCGAGAAACAGCTGCAATACCTGTCGCCCGCGCAGCGGCAGGATTACGGGCTCACCCGCTACCGCGCCTCGGCGCTGATCACCTTCCAGTTCAACCGGCGCGACATTCGCCGGCTCGTGATGTCGGCCGCGCCCGAGCAGAGGGCGGCGTGAACCATGTCGCGCAAGTCCCATCCCCGTCCGCAGAGGCTGCGGATCGACCGGGCCGTGATCGCCTCTGGCATCCGCGCCCGGTCCTCTGCGCCGTCTGCACCGCGCGCACCCGCGGCTTCGGCTGGTTCGATCCCCACCGGCCGCGGCCACACCGCACCCGCCGCTGGTTCTGCTCCATGGGCTGCCAGGCGGCCTTCACCCGCAAAGCGAAGAGAGGACTGAGCATGGTCGATTTCACAGAAGAGGAAACCCAGGCGCTGCCCGCCGTCATGCGCGCGCTCGCCCCCGAGATGGAGCGGATCGGCTGGGACCGGCCGCTGGGCAAGCTGACCCAGAACGACATGCACCGGCTGATCGTCACCACCGTCGAGGCATTCCGTGCCGAGATGGCCGAGATCGCCGCGGAGTCGGAGATCCCGTTCTGATGCTGGATTACAACCACCGCCCCGGCATCGCGGAGCGCATCAATGCCGCTGTGGATGCCGCGCTCGAAGCCGAGCGCGCGGCGACGCAACCGCGCGATTACCTCGGCGCGTCCCGGCTGGGCCATGCCTGCGAGCGCGCGCTGCAGTTCGAGTTCGCGCGCGCGCCGAAGGATTTAGGTCAGGACTTCTCCGGCCGGTCGCTGCGGATCTTCGCGATCGGGCATGAGCTTGAGGATCTCGCCATCCGCTGGCTGCGGGCGGCGGGGCTCGATCTGGTTACCCAGAAGCGCGATGGTGGCCAGTTCGGCTTCTCCGTCGCGGGCGGGCGCATCCGCGGTCATGTCGACGGAATCGTCGTCGAGGCCCCCGCGGCGCTGGGGCTACGCGCCCCGGCGCTCTGGGAATGCAAGACGATGAACGCGAAGAACTGGCGCGAGACGGTGGCCAAGGGCGTGACCGTGGCGAAGCCGGTCTACGCCGCCCAGATCGCGCTCTACCAAGCCTACATGGAAGCGACAGTGCCGGGCATCTCGGCCAATCCGGCGCTCTTCACCGCGATCAACAAGGACACGGCCGAGCTGCACCACGAGCTGGTGCCCTTCGATGCCGATCTCGCGCAGCGCATGTCCGACCGCGGTGTGCGGATCCTGCGGGCCACCGACGCGGGCGAGCTGCTCCCGCGCATCGCCGCCAATCGCGACTTCTTCGAATGCCGGTTCTGCCCGTGGGCAGAGCGTTGCTGGGGATTGCCGGCATGAGCGACGACAACATCATCCACTTCAATCCCTGGCGGGATTTCAACGACGCAGCGCCCCTGACCGATCCCTTCGCGGTCGAACCGGACGCAGGCCAGATCGCCCGCTTCGTGGAAGTGGTCTTCGGCTACTCCGAGAGGCTGATCCCGGTCCGGGGCTTCGTCGACAAGGGTCAGGGCAAGGACGGCCGACCGCACAACATCTGGATCGACGCGGACGCCTCGGCCCCCGAGAAGCTCGCCACCTTCGCAGGCTGGGCATCGCGCGAGGGCGCAGCGGTCTACGTCATTCCCGGCACGGTCGCGGAAACGGGCCAGGCCCGCGCCGCCGATGTCCTGCAGATGCAGAGCCTCGTGGTCGATCTCGACTCGGGCGACATCCCGGCCAAGCTCGATCATCTCCTTCACCATCTCGGCCGGCCAACGCTGATCGTCGAGAGCGGCGGGCGCACGCCCGAGGGCGCGACCAAGCTCCATGTCTGGTGGAAGCTGACTGAGCCCGCAGAGGGCCTTGATCTGGACCGGCTCTGCCAGCTGCGCGGCGAGATCGCGCTGAAGGTCGGCGGCGACACGCATTTCCGCTCGGCCCATCAGCCGATCCGCGTGCCCGGGACGGTCTATCACAAGGGTGGGCTCACCCGGCTCGTCCAGATTCGCGAGGCAGCCGATCTCGAGGTCGATTTCGCCGAGATGGCCGAGCGCGTCGCCGACATGCCGCCGATGCCCGGCGTCGGCATGGCCACGGTCGAGCCCCGCGAGAAACCCGCCATCGATGATGTGCTGGTGACTCCGGTGCACGAGGGCGGCGCGGATGACTGGTCCCGCTTCGAAGGCGCCTCGGCCGCCATCGGTTATTTCCTGCGGCTGGTCCACGAGGGTCACATCTCGATGGATGAGGGCTGGACGGCGATCTGCGGCTACAACGCCGCGATGCTGCGCCCGTCGTGGCCGCTCGACCGGCTGAAGCGCGAGACCAACCGGCTGTGGGAGCTGCACATCAAGCGGCATGGGCCGCCGCTGATCCGCCTCGACAGCGGGGCGCCTGTGCAGACCGACCTGCCGACCTTTACACTCGGCGAACTGCTCGACGACACGAGCCCGATGCCCGACGACATCATCGGACCGCGCGTGTTGACGCCGGGCGGGCTCCTGGTGCTGGGCGGTGCGCCCAAGGTGGGCAAGAGCGACCTGCTGATCGCCTTGCTGGTGCATATGGCGGCGGGCGTGCCCTTCCTCGGTTTCACTCCGCCACGGCCGCTGCGGATCTTCTACCTGCAGGCCGAGATCCAGTACCACTACCTGCGCGAGCGCATGCAGCAGATCGGTCTGCCGCCCGAGTTGATCGCAGCCGCGCGCGACAACCTGATTGTAACGCCGAAACTGCGGATGCTGCTCGATGCCGAGGGCAGCGCGCGCGTGGCTGAAGCGATCAGGGCCGCATTCCCCGACGCCCCGCTCGACATCCTCTGCATCGACCCGATCCGCAACCTCTTCGACGGCGGGCCCGACGGTGGCGGCGAGAATGACAACGCCGCGATGATGTTCTTCCTCAAGGACCGGGTCGAGGTGCTGCGCGACCACGTCAATCCCGACTGCGGCGTGATCCTCGTCCACCACACCAAGAAGCTCTCCAAGCATCAGGTGAAGGAAGATCCGTTTCTCGCGCTCTCCGGTGCCAGCGCGCTCCGCGGCTTCTACACCACCGGTCTGATCCTGCACCGACCCGACGAAGAGGTCAGCGAGCGCCGGCTGGAGATCGAGCTGCGCAACGGGCCCGCGCTGCCTGCCAAGGTGGTCGACAAGGTGAATGGCACCTGGACCGAGCTCACCCCGAGCAGCGAGCGGCTGGTGCGCAAGGATCTGGGCGCCAAGCTTGACGCGGAGCGGGATCGCAAGAACCTTGTCGTCCTCGGGCTGATCTTCGACGAGGCGGCTGAGGGACGGCTCTACACCGCCACCCAGTTCGCCGAGGCGTTCGAGAACCAGCACGATCTTGGCGGGCGCTACAGTATCCGCGAACGGCTCGCGGTCCTCGCCACCAAGGGGCAGATCAAGTTCCGCCGGAATTTCACGGAGCACGGCTTCCCCGGCACGCAATCGCATTTTGGGTATCTCGTCGTCCGGGACATGCGCTTCGGCCGCGATCCCGTCATCGACGCCGAGACCGGCGAGGTTCTGGACGAGGGCGTCCCGGTCCTGCCGACACATTACAAATGCCCCCATTCCGGTCGCGCGCGCGAGGTCGAGAACCCCTCCGTCTGGGTCTATCCGGAGGACGCTCATGACTGACTTCCTCATCATGAGCGCGGCCTTCTTCATCCTCATCCCTTCCTCATGGCTCAATGAAATCAATGGGTTGGGCATGAGGATGAGAAAGGTCTTCCTCATCGACCCCTCTCATTGCCCAGCCCACAAAAGCGCAATGAAAACAGCGCTCTACGCCCAAAACATGAGGCGAGTGGGGAAACCCCCATACTACGTATGGGGAGGCCAACCGGCAGGTTTGGCCTCTCCTCCCATACGTCGATGGGTATCCGCCCGCGCGGGCCTCGACGCTCTCTGCACATCCCGATCCGACGACGGCGGCCCCGTACCGCCAAGCACCAGGCCGCCATCGTCTTCCACCCGAGCAGCCAACCAGAAGAGGAGACCACCCATGGCTGACCTAACTCTCGCCACCTCCGCTCGCGAGGCAATCCCCGATCTGCCTGTCGCGCACCGCGCCGATCGCACCTTGCTCGCGCTCGATCTCGGCACCACCACGGGGTGGGCCCTGCACGGCGCCGACGGGCTGATCACCAGCGGCACCGTGTCCTTCCGCCCCGGCCGCTTCGACGGTGGCGGCATGCGCTTCCTGCGGTTCACCAACTGGCTGGCCGAGCTGGACCGGCTCTCCGGGCCCATCGCCGCGATCTGGTTCGAGGAAGTCCGCCGCCACGCTGGCACGGACGCCGCGCATGTCTACGGCGGGCTCATGGCGACGCTGACCTCGTGGGCAGAGCTGCGTGGCGTGCCCTACGAGGGCGTCCCTGTCGGCACGATCAAGCGTTTCGCGACCGGCAAGGGCAACGCCAACAAGGACGCCATGATCGCGGCCGCGCGGGCTCGCGGGTTCAGCCCGGCCGACGACAACGAGGCGGATGCCATCGCGATCCTGTTCTGGGCGCTGGAGACCAAGGGAGGCATCCAATGAGGTGGCATCCCAAGGGCTATGGCGGTCATCGCCGGGACACCGAACAGGTCAAGCGCGAGGGCTGGAAGGAGCAAGGTGTATTCGCAGTTTCGCTTGACGACCAGAGACTTACTTGGCCTGAGCGGGAACTGGTACGGCAACTCGGTGAGCGTCTCTACGGCGCGCGCCCCTCGGAACAGGAGGTGCAGCGATGACGGACTGGACCCCGGCAATGGTCGAGGAGCGGCTCGCCGTGGCGGCCCTCGTGCTGAAGCGGATGCCCGAGCCGCGGCGGCAGGGATACTTCAGCACGTGGCCCGAGATCGTCCACAGCTTCGGCGACAAGGTCGGCCAGGAACCGAAACCGATGCGCGTGCTGCCCTCGCCGCAGGATATCAGCCGGATGGAGGAGACCCTGACCTGGACGGCGTGCCTCGAGCCGCTCGACGGCAAGATCGTCTGGATGAAGGCGCATGGCGAGCGCTGGAAGGAGATCTGCTGGGCGGTCGGTCTGCGACGCTCCGCGGCGCATCAGCACTGGCAATACGGGCTATCGGTGATCGCGCTGACGCTCAACAGGCGGTCGTTCAATCGCAGCCTGTCGAAGCGCAAGGTGATCGCGCTGGCCGCTGGCGCGTAAGCCCATGGACGCAATAGGAAAGTGTCCGGCGGACAGTTTTCGCTAAGACAAAAACGGATCTCCCGGGTTAGAAAACGGATATACTCGGGAGAGGCGCGCGCGGGACGGCCCGCGCATGTGGACTCCCGGATCCAGCGCGGTATCCAGCCGGCGTCCGAGCCGCCAACCCATTGAAGTCAATGGTTCCTTCTTGGCGATTATGTATGCTGGCGGGCTTGGCGCGATATTTCGCCAGCGTCAGGGCCGGATTTTTGGGAAGCCACCCGGAAGCCGGAGCCACACGCCACCCGCTCGAACTCGAAAGAACGCTGGCCTCCGGGCCGGATACCCCGGATGCCGCTGGACCCCGCATGGAGTCCGGCGTGGCATCCGGAGTCCGGATTCCGGCTGGCATCCACCTCATCGACGGAAACCACCCGCCCATGACACTCGCCTTCGCCCCCGAGCGGATCGAGACTTGGCCGCTTGCGCGCCTGCAACCCTACGCGAAGAACGCGAAGGTGCATGGCGCGGACCAGGTCGCGAAGATCGCCGCCAGCATGGCCGAGTTCGGCTGGACCGTGCCGTGCCTCGTCGGCGAGGACGGCGAGCTGATCGCTGGGCACGGGCGCGTCCTGGCTGCGACACAGCTCGGGCTGACCGAGGCGCCGGTGATCGTGCTCGGGCATCTGTCCGAGGCGCAGCGGCGGGCCTACCGGATCGCGGACAACAAGCTGACCGAACTCGGAAGCTGGGACGAGGCGCTGCTCTCGGCCGAACTTCAGGACCTGCTCGCGGACGACTACGACCTGTCGCTGGTCGGCTTCTCCGACGGCGAGCTCGATAAGCTGCTGGCTTTCGATCCAGACGGGGGCGGTGAAGAAGAGGGTCGCGCCGGGGGCTCCATGCCGCCGGTGACCATCCCCGAGCCGCCTCGCAATCCAGCCTCGCGAACGGGCGATCTGTGGATCCTCGGCGTTCACCGGCTGCTCTGCGGCGACTCGACCTCGCACGACGATGTCCGCCGCCTGATGAACGGCGAGCGCGCGGCACTGTTCGCGACCGACCCGCCGTATCTTGTCGACTACGACGGCTCGAACCACCCGACTCGAAACAAGGATTGGTCCGCGTCCTACGGCACGACCTGGGACGACAGTTCGCAGGGGGCGGAACTCTACGACGGCTTCATTGCCGCGGCCGTGGCGGAAGCCATCGCCGAGGATGCGGCCTGGTATTGCTGGCACGCTTCGCGCCGGCAGGCGATGCTGGAAGCCTGCTGGGAGAAGGCGGGCGCCTTCGTTCATCAGCAGATCATCTGGGTGAAGGACCGGGGCGTCCTGACCCGATCGCACTACCTCTGGAAGCACGAACCCTGCTTCATGGGCTGGCGCAGGCCGAACCGCCCGCCGAAGGTGGCAGAGCAGACGCTGCCCTCGACCTGGGAGATGCCGTCCTTCGCCAAGGACGAACGCCCCGATCACCCGACGCCGAAACCGCTGGACGCGTTCGGCATCCCGATGCGCCAGCACGTGGCCCGCGGTGGCCTCTGCTACGAGCCCTTCTGTGGTTCCGGCTCGCAGATCATGGCGGGCGAAGCGAACGGCCGGCGCGTCTTCGCGATGGAGATCAGCCCGGCCTATGTCGATGTCGCCGTGGAGCGGTGGCAGGCCGAGACCGGCCGCGACGCGATCCTCGATGGCGATGGTCGGACCTTCGCCGAGGTGAAGGCCGAGCGACTGGACCTTTCCGCGAAGGATCAGGATGCGGCCGCATGAAACAGAGCCGAGCCATGTCGCTAGTCGAGGCGGTCGCGAACGTCGCGGTGGGCTACGGCGTCGCGGTCGTGACGCAGATCCTGATCTTCCCGTTCTTCGGGCTGCACACGACGCTGGCGCAGAACCTGAAGATGGGCGCGGTATTCACGGTGGTGAGCATCGCGCGGTCCTTCGCCCTACGACGCCTTTTCGAGGCGATCCGAGTGCGCGGGGCACGATGAGATACCGCCGCCCCATGCGGGACGGCGGCATCGGGTCCGTCGTGGTGTGCGGCGTCAGTCGCGCGGCAGGCTGTAGACCCGGCCGCGGCCCTCGACCTTCTCGGAGGTCACTTCGAGCCCGAGCTTCTTCTTGAGCGCGCCGGCGAATGCGCCGCGGACCGTGTGCGGCTGCCATCCCGTTTCGGCGACAATCTCGTCGATGGTCGCGCCGCCCTTGGCGCGGAGCATCTCGATAAGCTTCGCCTGCTTCGTGCCCGTGCGCGGCGTGCGCGCCTTGGGCGCGGGATCGGCCTCGGCGGGAGCGTCCTGCGGGTCCTCCGCGCTCTGCGCCTCGTCGGCGCCCGTGGGCGCGCTGTCGCCGCTCTCCGGCTCGACGCCGATGGCGGCGAGTCCCGCGTCCGTGATGTGCAGGAGGATGGCCCGCCCGTCCTCGTCATTGCGCCAGATGCGGTTAAGGGCGGCATCGGCCTTGGTCTGACTGTCCGTCGTCGTCTCGGCGATCAGTCCGCGGGAGAGGAGTGCGCCGACCACCTTGGCGGCGGCGCCGCCGCGAAGGGAGCCGGGAAGCGGCAGAACATTGCGGTCCTCGCGCTGCGCGGCGGCGCTGAGGATCACTGCTTGGGTATCGGAAAGCTTGGTCATCTGGGGTCTCCGTGTTCGGGGCCGCGACCGTCGCGACCCTCCTACGACCCCGAGCCGCGCAGGGCGCGCGGCGGGAGTTCCGGCAGCGCCGGAGTTCAGCGGGCGTGCTCGCCCTCGCCGAAGGCGCTGTCGGTGATGCGCTTCAGAAGGCTGGCGTAGTGTTCGAGAGTGCCGACCATGGCCCAGCCCGCCTCGTCGGGGGCGCAGTTGAAATGGTCGTCGCTAAGCGCCTGCAGGCGGGCGAGCATCTGGTCGATCTCGGCCTTCTTGCCGATGAAGGCCGCGAGCGCGTTCGCCCGGTTCCTCGAACCGGTGGCGGAACCGGGCTCACCCTTGTTCCGGCGCGCCTTCTCGGCGCGGGGCTCAAAGCGCGGGGTGGTGATCGGGTTCAGGCGGGTGGTCATCGTGGTGGCTCCTTGGTGAGTTGCATCGCTTCGTTTGAGTGACGTTCGCTCCGGTCGCGACGCTTATCAACTCGATAAGCACATGATCTTGATTGATAATCGGAGCTGTCGATGCAGGGCATGAGCGAGCGCCAGTACGCCGCCCATGTCGGGATGTCGCGGGGCGCGATCCAGAAGGCGAAGGCCGGCGAGCGCCTGGTTCTCTATCCCGACGGCAGCATCAACGCGGCCGCCAGCGACGCCAGGCGTGCCGAGACGACGGACCCGTCGAAGACGAGGAAGGCGCCAGCGCCGAAGCTGAAGCCTGTCCCCGAGGCGGCCGTGGCCGCTGTCGGCGACACGCTGCGCGAACAGGGGCTGGCGGTTCCGGCCGTCGGCGGTGGCACGACCTTCCTGCAGGCCAAGACGGCGAACGAGGTGCTGAAGGCGCAGGAGCGGCGCATCCGGCTCCAGAAGCTGAAGGGGGAGTTGATCGAGCGGGCCCGCGCGATGGCGCTGGTGTTCCGGCTGGCGCGGGAGGAACGGGACGCATGGGTGACCTGGCCCGCGCGCGCGGCGGCGCTGATGGCGGCCGAGCTCTCCGCCTCGTGCAGCGACGCGACGGGCCAGCAGATCACCGTGGAGCCAGCCGCGATGCAGAAGGTGCTGGAGAGACATGTACGCGCCCACCTCGACGAACTCGCCGAGGTCCGGCCCGACTTCCGGTGATGACAACGATGATTTCGGCGGCCTGACGGACTTCGACGGCGCGGGCGAGATCCTGCGCGCCTGGGGCAACGGGCTTCGACCCGACCCGGACCTGACCGTTTCGGAATGGGCGGACCGACATCGGATGCTCTCGGGCCGCGCCTCGGCCGAACCCGGGCGGTATCGTACAGGGCGCACGCCCTACATGCGCGAGATCATGGACCGGCTGTCGCCCGGCGACCCCACGCAGCGGATCGTATTCATGAAGGCGGCGCAGGTCGGCGCGACCGAGGCAGGTAACAACTGGATCGGCTTCGCCATCCACCAGGCGCCGGGCCCGATGCTCGCCGTCCAGCCGACGGTGGAGTTGGCGAAACGCAACTCCCGCCAGCGGATCGACCCGCTGATCGACGAAAGCCCCGAGCTGCGGGAGCGGGTGAAGCCCGCCCGGTCCCGTGACGCGGGCAACACGATGCTGTCGAAGGAATTCGCGGGCGGCATCCTGATCATGACGGGCGCCAACTCGGCCGTGGGGCTGCGCTCCACACCGGCGCGGTACATCTTCCTCGACGAGGTCGACGCCTATCCAGCCTCGGCCGACGAGGAAGGCGATCCGGTCACGCTGGCCGAGGCGCGGTCGCTGACCTTCGCCCATCGGCGAAAGGTGTTCTTGGTCTCGACGCCCACCATCCGGGGGCTCAGCCGGATCGAGCGGGAGTTCGAGGCCTCCGACCAGCGGCGGTTCTTCGTGCCGTGCCCGCATTGCGGCGCGATGCAGTGGCTCAAGTTCGACCGGCTGCGCTGGCAGAAGGGGCGGCCGGAGACGGCGGAATATCACTGCGAGGGCTGCGAGACGCCCGTCGCGGAACACCACAAGACGGCCATGCTGGAGGGCGGCGAATGGCGGGCGACCGCGACCGCCGCCGATCCGAGCACGGTCGGGTATCACCTCTCGGCGCTCTACTCGCCGATCGGCTGGCTGAGCTGGGAGCGGATCGTGCGGGCATGGGACGGGTGCCAAGGCTCGGACGAGGCGATCAAGGCGTTTCGGAACACCATCCTCGGTGAGACATGGGTCGAGATCGGCGAAGCGCCGGACTGGCAGCGGCTCTACGACCGGCGCGAGCGTTGGACATCCGGCACGGTGCCTGCGGGCGGGCTGTTCCTGACCGCCGGGGCCGACGTGCAGAAGGACCGGATCGAGGTCGATGTCTGGGCCTGGGGTCGCGGTCTGGAAAGCTGGCTCGTTGATCACGTCGTCATCGAGGGCGGGCCCGACCGGCACGACGCATGGTCGGAACTGACCGCGCTGCTGGACCGGTCGTGGCCGCACGAACGCGGCGCGCATCTTCGCATCGCGCGGCTTGCTATCGACACCGGCTACGAGGCCCCGGCGGTCTATTCCTGGTCGCGGGCGCAGGGGTTCGCGCAGGTGTCGCCTGTGAAAGGCGTCGAGGGGTTCAACCTCTCGAGCCCGGTGTCGGGGCCAACCTTCGTCGACGCGACCGAGGGCGGCAAACGCCTGCGGCGCGGGGCGCGGCTCTGGACCGTGGCGGTCTCGACCTTCAAGGCCGAGACCTACCGCTTCCTGCGGCTGGCCCGTCCGACCGAAGAGGAGATGGCCAACGGGGCGGTGTTCCCGCCCGGCTCGGTGCATCTGCCGCATTGGGTCGAGAACGAATGGCTGAAGCAGTTCGTGGCCGAGCAGCTGGTGACGGTGCGCACGAAGCGCGGCTTCGCCCGGCTGGAATGGCAGAAGCTGCGTGAGCGCAACGAGGCTCTGGACTGCCGGGTCTATGCCCGCGCCGCCGCCTGGATCGCGGGCGCGGATCGCTGGCCGGACGAGAAATGGCGCGACCTCGAGGATCAGCTCGGGGCGGCGCCAACGGAAATGGATGGCGCAGGACGGGTCAACCGACCGCACTCCGCACCCCAAGGAAAGCGGCAGTCGGACTGGCTGGGCCGACGCGGAGGATGGTTCTGACATGACCGACTGGACGGAAACCGAGCTCTCGGCGCTGCGCCGGGCCTATGCCAGCGGCACGACCCGGGTCAGCTATGACGGCAAGTCCGTCGACTACGGCTCGGCCGAGGACCTGCTCGCCCGCATCCGGACCATCGAGCGCGCCATCGCGGGCGTCAGCCGACCGCAGCCCGTGGCCGGGCTGGCTGGCTTCTCGCGCGGGGATCGCTGATGTCGGCCACCTGGTTCGATCACGCCATCGCCACGGTGGCGCCGCGCATGGCGGCCCGCCGCGTGATGGCGCGGCAGGCCTTCGAGACCCTGGCGCGGGGCTACGATGGCGCCGCACGCGGACGGCGGACGGAGGGCTGGCGCGCGCCGGGATCCTCGGCCGACACCGAGATCGGCGTGGCCGGTGCCCTGCTGCGCGACCGGATGCGCGATCTGGTGCGCAACAACCCGCATGCGGCCAAGGCCGTCGCGGTGCTGGTCAACAACATCATCGGCGCGGGCATCATGCCGCGCGCCGCCAGTGGCGACGACACGCTGGATCGGACGGTCGATGCTCTGTTCGAACGCTGGACGGCCGAGTGCGATGCCGACGGTCAGCTCGACTTCTACGGCCTGCAGACGTTGATCTGCCGCGAGATGGTCGAGGCGGGCGAAGTACTGGTGCGTCGAAGGCTGCGCCGGTCGTCGGATGGTCTGCCAGTGCCGCTGCAAGTGCAGGTGCTGGAGGCGGACTTCCTCGACGCCACGAAATCCGGCGCCATCGGCGCGGGACGGCTGGTGCAGGGGATCGAGTTCGACCCGGTCGGCAAGCGCCGGGCCTACTGGCTCCATGCCGAGCATCCGGGCGACGCCTATGGCGCCTTGCAGAACGGGTTGCAGAGCCGCCCGGTGCCCGCGACCGAGATCACCCATGTCTACGAGAAGCAGCGCACGCAGGCGCGCGGCGTTCCCTGGGGTGCGCCGGTGATCCGCAGCTTGCGCGATCTCGACGACTACGAGGTTGCAGAGCTGGTCCGCAAGAAGACCGAAGCCTGCGTCACCGCCATCGTCTTCGGCGACGACGAGGCCCAGCAGGGGATCGCGCCCTCCGTGGTCGACGCCGATGGCAACCGGGTCGAGCAGTTCGAGCCGGGACTGATCGCCTATGCGCGGGGCGGCAAGGACATCCGGTTCAACCAGCCGTCGGCCACCGGCGGCTACGGCGAATACAAGCGGGCGAGCCTGCACACGATCTCGGCCGGGTTCCGGGTGCCTTACGAGCTGCTGACCGGGGACCTGTCCCAAGTGAACTATTCCTCGATCCGGGCGGGGCTCGTCGAGTTCCGCCGCCAGATCGACGCCGTGCAATGGCAGCTGCTCATTCCGATGTTCTGCGCCCCGGTCTGGCGCTGGTTCACGGAAGCCGCGTGGGCGGCGGGTCAGATCCCGTCGCCCATCGTGCCGGTCGAATGGTCGCCGCCGAAGTTCGAGGCGGTCGATCCGCAGAAGGATGCGATGGCGAACCTGCTGTCGATCCGCTCCGGCACCATGACGCTGGCCGAGGTGATCGCCCGGCAGGGCCGCAACCCGGACGCCGTGCTCGCCGAGATCGCCGCGACCAACGCCAAGCTCGATGCGCTGGGGCTGGTGCTCGACAGCGACCCGCGTCGCGTCACCAAGACCGGCAGCGCGCAGACCAGCGATCCGGCGAACGATCCGGCCGCCGACGCGGACAATGACCCGGCGCAGGCCGACCAACAGGACTGACCCATATGGACACGATGATCGAACTGCCGGCCATGCGCCCGGCGGCGGACGCCGCCTATCCTATGATTGGCACGCGAAGCGTGCGCGCGGCGGAGCTTGCGCCGAACACGGCCGATGCCGACAGCCGCACCGTCGAGGTGGTCTGGTCGGCGGGCGCGCGCGTCCGCCGCGCCACCTTCTTCGGCGAGCCCTATGACGAGGAACTGAGCCTCGATCCCGCCCATGTCCGGCTCGAGCGGCTGAACGCGGGCGCGCCGTTCCTCAAGGTGCACGAGCTCGACACGCTCGATGCGGTGATCGGCTCGGTCGTGCCGGGCTCGGCCCGGATCGAGAACGGCCGGGGCATCGCGCTGGTCCGGATCAGCGAGCGTGCCGACGTCGAGCCGATCTGGCGTGACATCCAGGCCGGGCACATCCGGGCGGTCTCCATCGGCTATCAGGTCCACCGCTTCGAGGTCTCGAAGCCCGAGGCCGCGCGCGAACTCTGGCGCGCCGTCGACTGGACGCCCTTCGAGGTCTCAGCCGTCGCGGTCGGCGCCGATCCCGCCGCGGGCTTCCGCGCCCAGCATCCCCTTCACGACTGCGTCCTCCACCGCCGGGACGCCCCCACACCGCAAGGAGCATCCCCGATGACGGACAAGACCCAGACCCCGGCGAGCGACGCCGCAACTCCCGCCACCCCCCAGCCGACCGAGCCGGTCGCAACCGAGGACACCGCCATGACCGAGCCGAAACCGGCTGCGCCCGACCCGAAGGTCGCCGCCAGCGAACCGAAGGTCCACGCAAGTGAGACGCGCAGCCAGCCGAAGACGCAGGCAGGGCCTGCGTCCGACACCGAAGCCGTCGCCACCCGCGCCCGCGAGGCCGAGCGCGACCGCGTCTCCACGATCTACGATCTCGCGGGCCGCCTGAACCTCGAGCGTGGCTTCGCCGAGGATCTGGTCAAGCGCGGCGTCAGCGTGGACGAGTCCCGCCGCCTGATCCTCGACCAGGTCGCGGCGAAATCCGACGAGACCCGGATCTTCCCGCATGTCTCCGTGCCGCTCGGCGGCCGGGACGAGCGCATCACCCGTCGCGACGCCGTGGCGAACGCGTTGCTGCACCGCTACAGCCCGACGCTGTTCCAGCTGGAGGACGCCGCCCGCCAGTACCGCGGCATGACGCTGCTGGAACTGTCCCGCGAAAGCCTCGGCAATGCGGGCGTGAACACGCGGGGCCTGTCGCGCGACGAGGTGGCGACCCGCGCGCTGCACTCGACCTCTGACTTCCCCGAGATCCTGTCGGCGGTCACCAACAAGACCCTCCGACAGGCCTACGAGGCCTATCCCCGCACGTTCATGCTGTTCTGCCGCCAGGTGCTCGCCACCGACTTCAAGGCGATGCACCGCGTCCAGCTGGGCGAAGCGCCGCAGCTGCTGGAGGTCGGCGAGAGTGGCGAGTTCAAGCGCGGGACGCTGGGCGAGAGCAAGGAGAGCTACAAGGTCAAGACCTATGGCCGCGTGGTCGCCATCACGCGCCAGACGCTGATCAACGACGACCTCGATGCCTTCACCCGCATCCCCGCGATGTACGGCAACTCCATCGCCCAGCTGGAGTCGGACGTGGTCTGGGGCATCATCACCGCCAACCCGGCGATGGCCGACGGCAATGCGCTGTTCCACACCTCGCACAAGAACCTCGCGGGTACCGGCGCGGCACTGGCGGTTGACGCGGTGGGCGCGGCCCGGGCCGCCATGGCCAAGCAGACCGGTCTCGACAAGAAGACGGTGCTGAACGTGCGCCCCGCCTTTCTGATCGTGCCGGCCTCGCTGGAGCTTAAGGCCGAGCAGCTGGTCGCGCAGAACCTCGTGCCCGCCGCGACGTCCAGCGTCGTGCCGCAGTCGATCCGCACGCTCGCGCCGATCAGCGAACCCCGGCTCGACGCCAACAGCGAGACCGCCTGGTATCTGGCGGCGAGCCCGAGCCAGATCGACACCATCGAGTACGCCTATCTCGAGGGTCAGCAGGGTGCCTATATCGAGACCCGCAACGGCTTCGACGTCGACGGCGTCGAGATCAAGTGCCGCCTCGACTTCGGCGCCAAGGCCATCGACTGGCGCGGTCTCTACAAGAACCCGGGCGCGTAAGGCGCGCTTCCTGAACCCTGATACACGGGCGGTCCTGACGGGCCGCCCTTCGTCTTTCCACAAGGATCACGTCCATGAAAAACTACGTCCAGCCCGGCAACACCATCACCCTGACCGCACCCTATGCTGTCGCCTCCGGCGATGGGCTGCTCGTCGGTTCCATCTTCGGCATCGCCGCCGGAGCGGCCGCTCTCGGCGATCCCGTCGAGACCGCGCTCGTCGGCGTGTTCGACATCACCAAGGCCGGCTCGCAGGCCTGGACCGTCGGCGCCAAGGTCTATTGGGACGACACCAACAAGCGCTGCACCACGGTCGCGACCGACAACACCCTCATCGGCGTTGCCGTCGAGGCGGTGGCGAGCGGCGCGGGCGACACCATCGGCCGGGTCCGCCTGAACGCGACGTTCTGATGAGCGCCTTCGCCGCCGCGCTCAGTGCGCTCTTCGCCGATCCGACCATCGGCCGGGACGCGGTCTACATCGCCGACGGTGGCGCGCCCGTTCTGGTGCGTGCCGTCGCCCGGCGTGCGGATGTCGTCTCTGACTTTGGCGACGCGCGGCTCTGGTCCGAAACCACCCGGATCGACCTGCGCGTGGCCGAGGTGCCAGCCCCACGCCCCGGCGACCGCATCGAGATCGATGGCGACGCCTTCCTCATCCAGGGAGAACCTGTCCGAGACCGCGAGCGGCTGGTCTGGACCGTCGATCTGCGCCCGGCATGACCGCGATGAAGCTGAAGCTCGACATCGATCCCGACATCGTCGCAATGATGGCAGCCGAGGTCGCGGCGGGCGAGCGCGCCGTTTCGGCCGCGATCCGCGAGGCCGGGACCGGGCTGAAGAGCGCCTGGCGGCTGCAGATCACCGGCGCGGGGCTAGGGCCCCGGCTCGCCAACTCGATCCGGAGCCAGAACTTCCCGAGGTCGGGCGAGAGCCTAGACGCCGCAGCTCTGGTCTGGTCCAAGGCCCCCGTCATCGTGGGCGCGCACGACACCGGACCTTTGATCCGCTCGAAAGACGGGTTCTGGCTGGCGATCCCGCTGCCGGCGGCGGGCAAATCCCTGCGCGGCGGCCGGATCACACCCGGCGAATGGGAACAGCGACGCGGGCTGCGCCTGCGCTTCGTCTATCGTCGCACCGGCCCAAGCTTGCTGGTCGCCGAAGGACGGCTGAACACCACGGGTCAGGCGGTGGTGTCGCGCTCCAAGACCGGGCGCGGCAAGGTCACCGCGCCGATTTTCCTGCTGGTGCCGCAGGTGAAGCTGCCGAAGCGGCTGGATCTGGCTCGGGATGCGGATCGGGCCTTGGACAGCGTGCCGGGGCTGATCGTGGCGAACTGAGTGGAGCGGCGCGCTTAGAATGTGGCCAAAAACACAATGAATTGCTAGATAGTAACGGGAGCAAGGATTGTCGCGGCGCCAGCTGAAGGAAGTCCCGCCACCACTCGATATGGAGGGCAATCTGTTGGCGTTCTTCGAAAACTGTGTGGAGAGAGCGACCGCGCTAGCCGCAACCTGCGGCTGGCTAGCGTTTGGTGGCGGTGCGGAAGCAGCGGTTGGTGTTGCCATTGGCGGCGCAGGATTGGCGGCGGTCGTGTCTGACGCCGTCAGAAGGCATGGCCCCGAGTCCGAGGCCGCGCTGAAGTCCATTCGAAAGCGCATTGCTGCTGATCTCGCCGCACACGCAAAGGTCGAACGGTGGGATACACGCGCCGATCTTGAGGCCGCTGATGCCTCAATGGAGCGTGCACTAGCGGGATGTTTTCTGGATCGGAAAGCCCTCGCTGCTTCGGCGCGTAGTCCCGAGGGTTTCCCGGGTTCAGCAACGAAGCTGATCCTTGCTCGACTTGCTGAGCGCGAGCCCGCCACCTTTGGACAAGAAGGACCTCTTGCTGCCCGTGATTTCGCGGACCTGGTCGTGCGCACGGCGCTCGAGGCGGCGATCGAGAATGAGAGCTACTTCAAGAACCTGGAGCCTCATCTGCTGATGGTAACGCTTCGCGGCTTGGGAATTGTCGAAGAGCGAATCGATGCAGGCTTCAGGCAGGTCCGTGTTGCAACAGAAAGAAATCACGAATTATTAAAGGAAATTCATTCAATAATTTCTGACAGAGGCGGAGAGATTGCAAGTCGCGGAGGAGATTTTCAACGATCTCAAAATATTCTTGATAGAAGAAAATATGCGTCCAGCGATATATTCAAATCGATTACACTAAGTGGTGACCTCTTATTAGATCTATTAGTTGCTGAGGCATGCAATCAAGGTGGATTTTCAATGGAGCGTATTGAGGATATGCAGCTTATGGTGCGCACCGAGGATGCTTACCACAGTGGATACTTGGACAACCTTCACTTGGATTATGATCCAGATGTCAGCTACATTGTACTTTCGAATAGGACGAAAATTAAATTCGATAACGGTATGCTGGTCAAAATCGCGTATGCTATCCTGAATGAGGGAGAAATGTTAGGTGCAGATATTTTTGAACCAGTGCAAGCCCGCCTTTGCTTGAGCGGTACGAATACATTTAACGGTACGAAACCGTTGCCGGTCGAAATGTTCTATGTTGAGTTCATATACTGCATAAACTTTGATGACATAAAAATTGAGGAGAGTGCCCGGATCGATTTGCTAATGTTGCTGCTCTTCGACTCTTGGTCAGATTGGGAGTTCATATGGGGCAATAACACAACAACGCTATCCCGCGGTTTCGTCGCTCAAAAATTGATGAGAAAGATTGATCTAAAGAGAGATTTGCCCACTATATCAGAAAGAATAAAATCGATGCAGAGGCACGTTGATGTAGATAGTGTATTTTGTACACTGAATTCACTTTGCCTATACGTGATCAAGAGATCAGAACTATTTTCTAAAAGTGAGATGGATGAATTCACAGAGGCAATAGCGCTACATGGTTCATCTCTATCAATCTATGTGAGAGAATTTATTAAAAGTCGCAACCCGAGTTTGCGAATAGAAGACTGAGCTTTCACTCTTGTAATTGGCATAATCTCACATGCCCACCCCTCGCGAAACCATCCTCACCGCGCTGCACGCGCGGCTCTCGGCGCTGCCCGCCACCGCCCTGCGCGGCGAAGTGTTGCCCGAGCGGGTCCCAGCCGAGGGTCTGTTGATCCTGCGCGATGGCGAGCCAGGCGAACCCGAGGTCACACTGTCGCCCCTGCGCTACCACTACCAGCACCGCGCCGAGATCGAGGCGGTCGTTCAGGGCGCTGCACGTGACACCGCCTTCGACGCGCTGACCGCCAGCATCGGCACGGCGCTCGCTGCCGACCGCACGCTGGGCGGGCTCTGCGACTGGGTCGAGGCGGAAGCGCCGCGGCCGGTCGATCTGCCGGTCGAGGGCGCGGCCAGCCTGAAGGCGGCCGTGATCCCGGTGGTGCTGCACTATTCCACGGCCGATCCGCTGGCCTGACCCCGACAACCCGAGGAGATTTCCATGGCACGAGCCCAGGGGGCGCGGGCGCTGATGGCGCTTGCGTTCGAGACGACCTATGGAACGCCGCCCGTGGGCGGCTTCACGAAGATGCCGTTCGCCAGCACCACGCTCGGCGCGGAGCAGCCGCTGCTGAACTCGGAACTGCTGGGCTACGGCCGCGATCCGTTGGCGCCGATCAAGGACGCGGTCACAGCCGACGGCGATGTCGTGGTGCCGCTCGACGCCGAGGCCGTCGGCTTCTGGCTGAAGGCGGCGTTCGGCGCGCCGACGACCACGGGCGCGGAGGCGCCGTACACCCACGAGTTCCAGTCAGGTTCCTGGACGCTGCCCTCGATGTCGATCGAGACCGGCATGCCGGAGGTGCCGCGATACGCGATGTACTCGGGCTGCGTGCTCGACCAGATCACCTGGCAGATGCAGCGGTCTGGCCTGCTGACGGCAACGGCACGTTTGGTGGCGCAGGGTGAGACGGTCGGCACGACCACCAGCGCCGGAACGCCCGCCGCGCTGGAGCTCAAGCGCTTCGGGCATTTCAACGGCGCGATCACCCGGAATGGAACCGCGCTCGGCAACGTGGTCTCGGCCGAGATCACCTATGCGAACAACCTCGACAGGATCGAGACGATCCGCTCGGACGGGCGTATCGACGGGGCGGACCCCTCCATCGCGGCCCTGACCGGCCGGATCGAAGTGCGGTTCGCCGACCAGACGCTGGTGACGCAGGCGATCAATGGCGAGGCCTGCGAGATGGAGTTCGCCTACATCCTGCCGTCCGGCGAGAGCTTCACCTTCACAGTGCACGCCGTCTACCTGCCGCGCCCGCGGATCGAGATCTCCGGCCCGCAGGGCGTGCAGGCCACCTTCGACTGGCAGGCCGCGCGCGACAGCGTCGTTGGCCGGATGTGCACCGCAACCCTGATCAACGACATCGAGGTATACTGAGAATGCTCACGCTCGACCTGACCAACGCGCCACGCTGGCATGACCTTGCCCCCGGCGTTCGGGCGCAGCTGCGCCCGCTGACCACCGCGCTGATGGTGGCGACCCGCAGCGATCCCTCCGTCGAGGCGGTGCCCGAGGAGGCCTCGGACGAGGAACGCGCGGTCGCCTTCGCCAAGGCGCTGGCGCGACGGGCGGTGCTCGCCTGGGAGGGCATCGGCGACGCGGACGGCAACGCGATCGACCCGAGCCTTGAGGCCATCGACGCGCTGCTCGATGTCTGGCCGATCTTCGAGGCTTTCCAGCTGACCTACGTCTCGAAGGGCCTGCTGCTGGAGCAGGAAAAAAACGTCTCCGCGCTCTCGCCGAATGGTCCTTCGGCGGGGGCGAGCGCTACTGCCAAGCCTGCCCGCAAGCCTGCCCGGACTGCCCGGCGCGGCTGAACCGTCCGGAAACACCGGAGGGCTGGCAGGTCTGGGACTTGGTCGGTCGTCTCGGTGGCCAGCTGCGTGTCCTGCCCGGCGCCGTGATCGGCTGGGACATGTCGGCAGCGCTCGCGCTCGGTGATGCCCTCGGCGTGCCGCCGCTGGCCATGGCCGAACTGCTGCCCGTCATCGAAGTGGTGATGGTGGCCAAGCTCAACGAACAGATGGATCATTCCCATGGCTGAGAAGAGGGTCAGCGTCCGCCTCGCGGCCGTGGGTGGGCGGCAGGTGCGCGCCGAACTGGAAGGCGTGGGCGAGTCCGGGGCGCGCGGCTTCGGACGGCTGAGCCGCGAGATGGAAGCGGCCAACGCCCGGCTGGCGGCATTCTCGCGGCGAGTCCGCGTCGCGGCGGCCGCCGCCGTGGCTGATGCCGCCGCCGCTGGCGTGGCGATGATCCGCTCCGGCCTCCAGACCGTCGATGCTCAGGCCAAGCTGGCGCAGTCGCTGAGGACCACGGTCGCCTCGATCCAGACGCTCGAGCGGGCGGGCGAACTTGCGGGCGTGTCGATGTCCGGCATCGAACAGGCCACCAAGGATCTCACCCGTCGGCTCAGCCAGGCGGCCGCCGGGACCGGCCCCGCCGCCGACGCACTCGACAGGCTGGGCCTTTCCGCTAACGAGCTGATCGCCCTGCCGCTGGACCAGCGCGTCGGCGCGATCAACGCTGCCATCGAGGAGTTCGTGCCTGCCGCCGAACGCGCGGCGGTCGCGGGTCAGCTTTTCGGCGAGGAAGGTTCCATCGCCATGTCGCGGATCGACACCGCGACCCTGCGCCAGGCGACCGAGGACGTGCGCGCCTTCGGCGTTGTCGTCTCCGAGCAGGATGCCGACCAGATCGAGCGGACGAACGATGCGATCTCCCGGCTCGGACTGATCTGGCGCGGGCTGTCGAACCCGTTGGCGGTCGCCGCAGCGCCTGCACTTGAGGCGGTCGCCAACGCCATGGCTGCAGTCGCCAGCCGCACCGGTCCGCTTGGCATCGCCATTCGCGGGCTCTTCGACAACATCGGTCGCCTGACCACCTACGCCGCGACCTTCGCGGCCTTCCTCGCGGGCCGCTGGGTGGCTGGCATGGCCGCCGCAGCGCTCTCGGTCCGTGGTCTCGCCACGGCGCTGGTCGTGCTGCGCGGCGCGCTGATCCGCACCGGCATCGGGGCGCTGATCGTCGGCACTGGTGAGCTTGTCTACCAGTTCACCAGGCTCGTGTCCGGCGCGGGCGGCTTCGGCGAGGCGATGTCGCTCCTGAAGGACCTCGCCGTCGAGGTCTGGGAGCGGATCAGGATGGGCGCCGCTGCGGCGGGCGCGGCCGCCACGGCGATGTTCTTCGACCTGAAGGCCGACGCGGCCTCGGGCATGCAGAGCGCCATCGAGAGCGTCGTCGGTTTCGGCAACACCGCCGCGAACACGTTCGAAGGGGCCTACGAGGCGATCAAGGCGATCTGGGGCTTGCTGCCCGCGGCCATCGGCGATCTGGCATTCCAGGCGGCCAACAGCCTGGTCGACGGCGTCGAGGCGATGCTGAACGGCGTGGTCTCGCGCATCAACAGCTTCATCGGGGGCATCAATCAGGGGCTGGAAGCGCTCGGGTCGGAGCGGCGCATCTCGCTGGTGCCGGACCTCGACCTCGGCGAGATCGAGAACCGCTTCGAGGGCGCGGCCAGTGCTGCCACGACAGCGGCGCAGGCAGCCTTTGATCGGGCTTTCGAGGACAACCCGCTCACTGCGCCTGATTTCGGACTGACCGATGCGGCGAACCGGGCGCTCGAGTCCGCGAACCTCTATCGGGGCGCTGCACGCGATCTGGCCGAAGGGGCCCGCGCGCCGCTGGAAAGCTGGCAGGCGCTGCGCGATGCCGTGCGCGGCACCGACGAGGCCAGTGCCGATGCACTGACCGAGGCCACCGGCGCGGCCGACCGGCTGGAGACGGCGCTTGACGATGCCGGACGCGCCGCAACAGGTGCAGGCGCAGCGGCCGGAGCAGCTGCCGCTGCGGCGGAGCCCGCGACCGAAGCTGCCGTCACCGGCTGGCAGGCGGTCACGGCGGCGCTGTCGGACTACGCCAGCAAGGCCCGCGACATCGGTGGCGACATCGGCCAGAGTCTCGTTGGCGCCTTCCAGTCGGCGGAGAGCGCCGTCGGCCAGTTCGTTAAGACCGGCAAGCTCGACTTCCGCAATCTGGTCACCTCGCTGCTAGCCGATCTCGCCCAGCTCGCGGCGCGGCGGTTCATCCTCGGGCCGATCGCAAACGCGCTCTCCGGCGTGTTCTCCGGTGCTGGCGGCATCTTTGCCAACGTCCTGCATGCGGGCGGGATGGTTGGCTCCGCTGGCCCCTCGCGCATGGTCCCGGCGATGGCCTTCGCCGCCGCGCCTCGGATGCATGGCGGCGGCATGGCGGGGCTGCGCCACGACGAAGTCCCCGCGATCCTGCAGCGCGGCGAGCGGGTGCTGTCGCGGCGCGAGGCGCAGGCCTACGGCGCGGGTGGTGGCGTCAACGTCACCATCATGGCGCGTGACGCCGAGAGCTTCCGCCAGTCCCGCACACAGGTCGCGGCGGACATCGCCCGCGCCGTCTCGCTCGGGCGGAGGGGCATGTGATGGCGTTCCACGAGGTCCGGTTTCCCGACAATATCAGCCGGGGCGCGCGGGGCGGGCCGGAACGGCGCACCCAGATCGTCGAGCTCGCCTCGGGCGACGAGGAGCGCAACGCCAGCTGGGCCAACTCGCGCCGCCGCTACGACGTCGCCTACGGCATCCGCCGCGCTGACGATCTGGCGGCGGTGGTCGCCTTCTTCGAGGCGCGCAACGGTCGTCTCCATGGCTTCCGCTTCAAGGACTGGGCCGACCACAAGTCCTGCCTGCCTTCGGGCACGCCATCGCCCACCGACCAGGCGATCGGCACCGGTGACGGCGCGACGACCGCCTTCCAGTTGGTGAAGCGCTACGCCTCGGGCGCGCACTCCTGGACGCGCGCCATCGCCAAGCCGGTGACGGGCACCGTGCGCATCGCGCTCGGCGGGGTCGAGCAGCCTTCCGGCTGGTCGGTCGACACCACGACCGGCGTGGTCAGCTTTGGCGCCGCACCAGGCGCCGGCGTCGCCATCACCGCGGGCTTCGGGTTCGACGTGCCGGTTCGCTTCGACACCGACGCGCTCGACGTGACGCTCGACCTCGAGCGGCTCGGCTCGATCACCTCCATCCCGCTTCTGGAGATCCGGCGATGAACGATTCCGGCAGCTTCATTGCCGCGGTGCTGCGCGAGCTTGCGGCCTCGACGGCCGTGATCCTCGCCGCCTGGGGTGCGCTCGGCGGGGCCACGAACGCGCTGACCACGAAGATGCACCTGCGCGACGCGCTGCGGCACATCCTGCTCGGTGGTCTGATCGCCGCGGGCATGGGCAGCCTGTCGATGGCAGTCATAACGAGCTGGATGGGCCTGCCGACGGAGGCGATCCCGGCGGGCGGCGCAGCGGGCTCGGCCGCCTATCTCGTGGGCGTCTTCGGCCCAGCCTTCATAGAGATGCTGCTCGCCCGCCTGCGCCGCGCCAAGCAGGGCGACGGCGATGAATGAACTCATTCGCCTCGCGCGCTCCCTCCGCTGCGACCCGGCCGACCCCGTGCAGGCCTTTCGCCATCGCTTGGCGGTAGGCCTCGCCGTCGCGGCGCTGATCCTGATCCTCTCGCTA
This sequence comes from Pseudomonadota bacterium, assembly GCA_039026635.1. GTDB lineage: Bacteria > Pseudomonadota > Alphaproteobacteria > Rhodobacterales > Rhodobacteraceae > Thermohalobaculum. The sequence goes on along the minus strand of JBCCLX010000001.1, from coordinate 17,994 downwards.
CTCCGGTAATCCCATGCACATGACCGACCGGGGCCTCTTGGCCCTCGTCCGGCACGAAGGACTCGTGCCCGGGCCATATCTCGATGTGAAACAGGTCTGGACCTTCGGCATCGGCCACACGGCCGCGGCCGGGCCTCCCGATCCGGCCACCATGCCGCGCGGCATGCCCGCCGATCTCGATGCCGGGATCCGCGAGGCGTTCCGGGTCTTCCGGGCCGACCTCGCGCGCTACGAGACCGCCGTCCTGCGCGCCGTGAAGGGGCCGCTGGCGCCGCACGAGTTCGATGCGCTGGTCTCGTTCCACTACAACACGGGCGGCATCGCCCGCGCTGCGCTGACCCGCCACCTGAACGCCGGCGACCGCAAGGCTGCGGCACAGGCGTTCCTCAACTGGCGGCGGCCGGCGGAGATCATCCCCCGGCGCGAGGCGGAGCGCGATTTGTTCCGCCATGGCCGCTATCCCGGCGGGCCCATCCCGGTCTGGTTCGTGGATCCTGCGGGCCGCGTGGACTTCTCGCGGCCTGTCCGGCGGCTGGCGGAGAGCGAAGCGCTGGCGCTCCTGCGCCCCGCGCAGATCGATGCCCCACACACACCCAACGCGCCGACCAGCTGGCTCGCCCGGCTGGCCGCGTTCTTCTCCACCCTGATCCGGAGGGCCTGACTCATGCGCTACGTCCGACCCAACTCCATGACCTGGTGGGCAGGACTTCTCGCCATGCTCACCGGCATCGCTTCCCTGGCGCTACCCGCCACCGGGCCGCTCGGCGAACTGTCCCGTCTCGTCGCGCTGCTCGCGGGCTCGGGCGATGCCTCGCCCGCGGGGCTGATGTTCCTCGGTCTGGGCCTGATCGGTCTGCGTGACCGGATCGAGCGCGGGTTCCGCGGCGATGCTTGAGTTCATCGCAGGTCTGATCGTGGGCGGCTTTCTCGGCGTCTTCGTCGCCGCCCTCTGCGTCGCCGCTGCAAGTGGGGAGCGGGACGATGGCTGATCTCCTGATCTGGCTGTTCGCGGCTCTGGGCGCGGTCGCGGGCGTCACCCTCGGCCGGATCTGGGGCCGTGCGGAAGGGGAACGAACGGTCAAACGGGAGGCCGAACGCGATGCGATCGAAGACAAGAACAAGCGCGTCGAGCGCGGGCGGGATGCGGTTCGCAATGGCCGCGGCGCTGGCGATCCTGCTGACCGGCTGCGCCGCAACGATGGGCGCTGGTGATGCGGGCTGTGCCTCCTATGCCGAGGCGCGGCTCGCCCGGCCAGCTGCTGAGACCGTCGCGGAGGTGCCGCCCGCATGGGCGAATTGGATCGCCGATCTCGACGACCGCATGACGGGAACCTGCCGATGAAATCCCTCTCGCCCGCGCTGCAGTCCCATCTCGACGACGGCACGACGACGCTCGCCTGGTGCTGGCGGATCACGCGCGCCGATGGCGTCACCTTCGGTTTCACCGACCACGACCGCACGCTGACGTTTGACGGCACCGACTTCGAGCCGGAGAGCGGTCTGACCGCGTCCGAGGTGCGATCGGGTTCGGACCTGTCGGTCGATGCGCAGGACGCCGAGGGCGTGCTGACCTCGGACCGCATCACCGAGACTGACATTTTCGACGGCCGCTGGGACAATGCCGAGGTCGAGGTCTGGCGGGTGAACTGGGCAAATACGAGCCAGCGCGTGTTGATGCGCCGGGGCGCCATCGGTCAGATCCGGCGCGGGCGCTTGGCTTTCGTCGCCGAGGTGCGTTCGCTCGCGCATGTGCTCGGTCAGACGGTCGGGCGGACCTTCCAGGCAACCTGCGATGCCGTGCTCGGCGACGCGCGCTGTGGCGTCGATCTCGAGGATCCGGCCTACAAGGGCGCGGGCGCCGTGATCGACCGGCTGCGGGATCGGGCCTTCACCGCCTCGGGGCTCAGCGGCTTCGAAGCCGGCTGGTTCACCTTCGGAACCGTCGAATGGACCAGCGGCGCGAACGCGGGACGGCGCACAGAGGTGCTGGGCCATGACCTCACGGACGGCATCGCGGTGCTGACCATGCTCGAGGCGCCGGTACGCCCCATCGCCGAGGACGACGCGTTCACCATCCGGGCGGGCTGCGACAAGCGGATCGAGACCTGCGGCACCAAGTTCGCCAACACCGCCAACTTCCGCGGCTTCCCGCACATCCCCGGCCAGGACACCATCTTGCGCTACGCGACGAAGGACGGCGGTCACGACGGAGGCGTGCTGTGAACCCGGCCGATCCGGATCGGGTCATCGCCGCGGCGCGCTCCTGGCTCGGCACGCCGTACCACGATCAAGCGAGCCTGCGCGGTGTCGGCTGCGACTGTCTCGGGCTGGCGCGCGGGGTCTGGCGCGAGATCGTCGGCCCCGAGCCGTTCCCGATCCCGCCCTACAGCCGCGACTGGGGCGAGACGGGCCCGAGCGAGGTGCTGGCCATGGGCGCGCGCGCCATGATGGTCGAGGTGGAACCCGCGGCAGCCGGTCCCGGCGCGCTGGTGCTCTTCCGCATGAAGCCCCGCGCCATCGCCAAGCATGTCGGGATCCTCACTGGGCCCGGCGCCTTGCTCCACGCCTACGAGCGGCTCGGCGTGATCGAGGAACCGCTCACCCACGCTTGGCGGCGGCGCATCGCCTTCGCCTTCCTCTTCCCGCAACGCTGAGACCCCGACATGGCCACTCTCGTTCTCGGCGCAGCCGGCGCTGCCATTGGCGGGTCGATCGGCGGCGCGATCCTCGGCGTGAGCGCCGCGACCATCGGCGGCTTTGTGGGATCGACGATCGGCTCGGTGGTCGACAGCTGGATCGTGTCCTCGCTCGCGCCAACGCAGCGCATTGAAGGGCCGCGGCTCGACAGCCTCCGGATCACCGCCTCGACGGAGGGAGCCGTGATCCCGCGAGTCTACGGACGGATGCGCATGGGCGGCAACGTCATCTGGGCGACGGATTTCCGCGAGGAGACAAAGACCACCACGCAGGGTGGCGGCAAGGGCGGCGGCGGTGGCGGTAAGGTCAAGACGACCGAGTATCTCTACTACGCGAGCTTCGCCGTCGCGCTTTGCGAGGGCCCGATCGCCGGCATCGGGCGCATCTGGGCCGACGGCAAGCTGCTCGACACGGCCGGCATTACCTGGCGCTGGTATCCCGGCGATGAGGCACAGGTCGCGGACCCCTTCATCGCCGCGAAGATGGGCGCGCCCAACACCCCGGCCTATCGCGGCACGGCCTATGTGGTCTTCGAGGAACTTCCGCTCGGCAACTACGGTAATCGCCTGCCGCAGCTCTCCTTCGAGGTCTTCCGGCCGCTCGCGGATCCCGACACAGCCGAGGGACTGACGCAGGCCGTCACCATGATTCCGGCCTCGGGCGAGTTCACCTACGCGACGCAGGGCATCCGCAAGGGCAGCGGCGGCGCGCAGATCCCCGAGAACCTGAACGCGCTCTCGGACACCGCCGACATGGTTGTGGCGCTGGACCGCTTGCAGGCCATAGCGCCGAAGGTGGAAAGTGTGAGCCTCGTCGTCGCCTGGTTCGGGAACGACCTGCGCGTTGGCGAGTGCACCATCCGGCCGGGTGTCGAGGTCTCGGAAAAGTCCACGAGCCCGCAGACATGGTCCGTCAATGGCGTCTCGCGCGCCGCCGCGCACCTCGTCAGCCGCGATGACCAGGACCGGCCCGTCTATGGCGGCACGCCGGCCGACTTCGCTGTGGTGCAGGCGATCAAGGAGATGAAGGCCCGCGGGCTGCGGGTGACCTTCTATCCGTTCATCCTGATGGACGTGCCGGCCGGTAACAGCCTGCCGAACCCCTATTCCGACAACGCGGCCGGGACGGGCCAGCCCGCGTTCCCGTGGCGCGGCCGGATCACGTGCTCGCCGGCGGCGGGTTACGCCGGCAGTGTCGACAAGACCGCCGCAGCAGCAGGCCAGGTCGCGGACTTCTTCGGCAGCGCCAGACCGTCCGACTTCGCGATCTCTGGCGAGACGGTCTCCTGGACCGGTGCCGCGGACGACTGGGGGCTTCGGAGGATGGTGCTGCACTACGCCCATCTCTGCGCCGCGGCCGGCGGGGTCGACGCCTTCCTGATCGGCACCGAGATGCGCGGCCTGACCACGATCCGTTCGGACGCCAGAACTTATCCTGCGGTGCAGGCTTTCCGCGATCTGGCGGCCGACGTCCGTAGCATCCTCGGTGCGGGCACGGCGATCAGCTACGCGGCCGATTGGAGCGAGTATTTCGGCCATCAACCAGGGGACGGCAGCGGCGACGTGTTTTTCCATCTCGACCCGCTCTGGGCGGATGGCAACGTCGATTTCATCGGGATCGACAACTACATGCCGCTCTCCGACTGGCGCGACGGGTTCGAGCATGCCGACGCAGCCGAGGGCTGGCCCGCGATCTACGACCGCGCCTACCTGCAGGGGAGCATCGCGGGCGGCGAGGGCTTCGACTGGTTCTATGCCAGCGCCGCCGACCGAAGCGCGCAGGTCCGCACCGCGATTGCCGACGGCGCCGCCGGCAAGCCTTGGGTCTTCCGTTACAAGGATCTCCGCGCCTGGTGGTCGAACGCGCATTACGACCGCCCGGGCGGGGTGGAGAGCGGGACGCCCACCGCGTGGGCGCCGGAGGCGAAGCCGATCTGGTTCACCGAGCTCGGATGCCCGGCCATCGACCGAGGCACGAACCAGCCCAACGTCTTCTTCGACCCGAAATCGTCGGAGAGCTTCGTGCCGTACTTCTCCCGCGGCTGGCGGGACGACGCGATCCAGCGCTCCTATCTCGAGGCGACCTACCTCTTTTGGGGCGAGCCTACGAACAACCCGCCTTCCTCAGTCTACGGCGGCCGGATGGTGCATGTCCCCGAATGCGCCGCCTGGACCTGGGACGCGCGGCCCTATCCATTCTTTCCGGCCCTGACCGACGTCTGGACGGACGGCGCGAACTGGCGGCTGGGGCACTGGCTGACCGGACGGCTCGGCGCGGTGTCTCTCGCGGCGCTCGTCCGCCACCTCTGCCTGCACGCCGGGCTGCCCGAGTCGAGGATCGACGTCTCCGGCCTCTGGGGCGCGGTCGAGGGCTACGCCATCGGCGCGCTGGAAAGCCCTCGCGCCTCCATCACCACGCTCGCGCGGCATTTCGGCTTCGACGCGGTCGAGACCGAGGGCGTGATCCGGTTCGTCATGCGCGGCCGGGCCGCGGTAGCCACCGTCAGCCCCGACGATCTCATCGCCGCGCGCGAAGGCGATGTCCTCGAACTCACCCGCGGCCAGGAAACCGAACTGCCGCAGGCCCTGAAATGGCAGGTCGCCCGCGCGGACGAAGACTACGAGGCCGCGCAGGTCGAGGTCCGGCGCATCACCGTCGACACAACCCGGATCGCATTCGAAAGCTTCCCCATGGCGGTCCCGCCCGAGGAGGCCGAACGCCGTTGCCGCCGCGCGCTGATGGAAGCCTGGACCGGCCGCGAGAGTGCGGTGTTTCGGCTGCCGCCCTCGCGGCTGGCGCTCGATCCGTCCGATGTCGTGTCGTTCTCCCATGACGGCCGCGCGGTCCCGCTGCGGCTCGTCTCCATCGCCGATGCCGACGCTCGAGGTGTCGAAGCTGTCCGCCAGGATCGCGAGGCCTACGATCTGCCGCCTGGCGCGCCGCGGCCCTCGGCGCTCTCGCAGGCGGTGGTTTTCGGCGCGCCCGAGACGGTGCTGCTGGACCTGCCGCAGCTGACCGAGGACCAGCCCGCGCATCGACCCTTCGCCGCGGCGCATGCCGTTCCGTGGCCGGGCGAGATCGCGATGTTCCGCAGCCCCTCGACCGATGGCTTCGAGCTGCTCTCCAGCTTCGGCACGCGGGCCCGGCTCGGCGCGCTGGTCTCGGACTTCTACGCGGGGCCGACGTCGCGCTTCGATCTCGGCAACCTCCTGGTGGTCGATTTGCTGACTGGCACCCTCGAAAGCGTCACGGACCTGACCCTGTTCGGCGGGGCCAATGCGCTCGCCATCGAGAGCGCGCCGGGTATCTGGGAGATCGTGCAGGCGGGCGCGGCCGAGCTGCTGGCGCCCGGTCGCTACCGCCTGACCCGGCTCCTGCGCGGCCAGCGCGGCACCGAGAATGCGATGGGCAACCCGGCGCCTGCTGGCGCGCGGGTCGTGATGCTCGACGACAGTCTCGCCTCACTGCCGATCGCGGAGGCCGATCTCGGCATCCCATGGAACTGGCGCATCGGCCCGGCGAGCCGCCCGGTCAGCAACGAGACCTATGTTGCGCAGACCTTCACGCCCGAGGGCGTCGGGCTGCGGGCGTTCTCTGTCGTCCATGTCGAGCAGCCATGGCGCAAACCGCGCGCGCCCGGCGATCTGACGATCGGCTGGACACGCCGGTCCCGAGCCCTCGCGGCCGACAGCTGGGGCGGGCTCGAGGTGCCGCTCGGCGAGGAACTGGAAGCCTACGAGGTCGAGATCCTCGATGGCGCCACCGTGAAGCGGGTGCTGAGCACCGCCACCACCAGCGTGGTCTACACCGCCGCCGCCCAGACCGACGACTGGGGCGGGCCGCTCGCCCCCGGCGACACGCTCGACATCCGCATTTATCAGCTCTCCGCCCTCGTCGGGCGGGGCGCGCCCAAGACCATCACGCTCACGTTCTGAAAGCCATCTCATGTCCGACGCCACAACGCATCTCCTCCTTCCCTACATCCTGGCGGCGCAGGCCCAGAAGCATGTCACCCACAACGAGGCGCTGCGGATCCTCGACGGGCTCGTCCAGCTCTCCGTTCTAGACCGGGATTTGACCGCGCCGCCGGCTTCTCCCGCCGATGGCGACCGCTACATCGTCGCCTCCGGCGCGACGGGTGACTGGGCCGGCTGGGATCTGAATGTCGCGCTCTGGACCGACGGCGCGTGGCTGCGCCTGCCGCCACGAACGGGCTGGCGAGCTTGGGTCGAGGACGAGGGCCTGCTCCTGGTCTACGACGGGTCTGACTGGATCGGCACCACACCGGCGGTGCTGCAGAACACGGCGCTCCTCGGGCTCGGCACCACGGCAGATGCGTCGAACCCGTTCTCGGCCAAGCTGAACGCCGCGCTCTGGACGGCGAAGACCGCGGCCGAAGGTGGCACGGGCGATCTGTTCTACACCATGAACAAGGAGGCGGCGGGCGACGATCTCGGCCTTACGCTGCAGACCGGCTTCGTGACCAAGGCGCTCGTCGGCCTTTTCGGCTCCGACCGCTTCCGCCTCGCAGTCTCGGCCGACGGCAGCACCTTTTTCGACGGGCTCAGCGTCGACAACGTCTCCGGCATCGTCGACCAGCCCCGGCTGCCTCGCTTCAAGGCCTACACGAACTACGACAACTATGTCGGCGTCGGGACCTGGACGAAGATCGCCATCAACAACACCGACTACAACGATCAGGGCGCCTTCGATGCCGCCAAGAACCGCTTCGTGGCGCCTGCGGACGGCACCTACCTTTTCGGCGCGACGCTTCTCTACAAGGTCAACGCCAGTACGTCGGCGCGGATGAGCGGGCGGCTCGTCCTAAACGGCGCGACGGAGATCCGCGGCTCGAGGGGGGAGATCAGCGGCGCGCATGTCTCCGAGGCTACGGCGCTCTGGCTACAGACGATAGTCCCGCTCACCGCCGGCGACACCATCGAGCTGCAGGGCAACTTCCGCGCCGCGGACGGCTACTTCGCCGCCGATCAGACGTCTTTCTGGGGCGCGAAGATCGGATGAGGGAGGCACGGCATGGCTCCACAACGACCCGAGGACGGTTTTGGTCCGCATGCGGGAGCACGAGTTCGAGGCGACGCGGGAGCAGGCCGTGAATCACCCATGTTTCGGCATAGCCCGCACTGCCTCGATAAACGTGCCGACGCCTATTGCTAGCGACGTCGAAGTCGCGAGCGCGCGCGAGGCTCATGGCAATGAGGGAATGCCGTTCACAGCTGGTTCCGGTCGGCTCGGGGTGCTTTGGAGGACTATGCGCGCCCACGCGCCCAACGCCGGCGCAATTCCTCTCGCTTTTCGATGTCGTCTATCGCCGCCTCGAACCTGAGTTTCCGTTTCTCTTTCGCCAGCTCCGCCAGCTCCGCCATCCGTGTCCGTTCGTTTTCATTGGCATGAACCGACCTTTCGTACTTGCCCATCCCGGCTAGCAGCTTCATCAGCACGGGCATGCTTTCGATGAATACGAAGATGAGGATAATCGCGTAGTTGTAGCTGCGCATCGTCTCGCGCGTTTCCCTTTCGAACAGGAAAAAGCTGTCGAAACCGTAATCGTCAATGAATTCCTTGCGGAACTCGGTTTCGAGTTCGTCCGGGTCCGTCAGCTGGTTGAAGATCACCGTCCGGTAGGGATAGCTTGAGGTCTGAAGGGCGCCGGCGATTGCTGCCCGGATGTCCTCCCATTCACGCAGAAGCGCGAGCCTAGCCGTGGTATCCTCGGTGTCCGCGATGTTACGCTGGATTTCTTGCTGTTGCCCTGGCGAAGGGCTAAAGAAAATTCGCCGGTTCTCCACATATATCCACATGCGTTCGAGCAGTTTGCCCGCGCTGCAGTTTTGGATCAATTCTCCTTCGGTGAGCCGCTCGCTGTAGGTGTCAAAGGAGATGCCGAACCACTGATCAATTAGATCTGTGTCAACGTCGTCTATGTCTGGAGGCGTCCTCTCCACTAACCACGCGCGCCAATGGTTGACCACATCGAAGGCTAATATGCCGAACTCTCGAATCTTTGCGTTGTTTGCATCGACGAGATCTGCCGCGGGCCTTACGCCTTCGCCCAGATCGATTTCTCTAATCAGGTCCCCCCATCGCTGGATAAGTTCGACCTCGAAGGAACAGGTAGAAAGGACTCGGCTCGTGGGCCTGATAAAGATGCTTGCCGGCCGATAGGGGAACAGCAACTCGATTTCCTCGTTTTGTTCTGCCCATTCATCATAAGCGGCTTGGTCCGTTTCGACATTATGCAGCAACTCGCCTGCAGCTTCGCCCGCGATGATCATCTCTTCGGTGATCCCGTCCTCGCTGATAGCTGGGATCTGTTGGCGTCGCTCGGCCAATTCAGCAAGCCTATCGGATTCGGCAGCCTGCCGCTCCTCGTACAATTCGCCCGCGACTTCACTTTGGACCAGAGACTCGATCCGGATCATGATATCGATTTCCTGACCGACACCCATGAGCTTCAGCGGGTGTGAGATGACGATGCCGAGCATGATCGCAAGCGCCAGGCGAATACTGCCGGCGATCAGCTTGTCGAGCCCGGATCGGCCCAGCATCGAGGACAAGAACATCCGGTCGATGTTGTAGATCACGTAAGCCCAGACTATCGCCAGGAACAAGATCGGGACATAGCGCGGCCAGCCCCATTGCTTCGGGATCAGTTCGGAGAAGAAGAACGCCGCACCGGCAAAGGCGAATAGCGTCGTTGCTATCACGAGGCAAGCCATGGCGACAAACTTTGCGAACTCCCCGTCGCTGCCATCCTTGAGCAACCGTTCAGCATTCACCCCCGTGGCCGGCAGCACGAACGCTGCAAAGCGCGACATCTTGTGGCCTCGCTGGCCACCGTTTTCGGCGTTGCCCCCTTCGTCTCGGTTGCCGTCCCCATCGCGCGGGCGACGCCCACCTCCGGCGTCGAAACTGGTACCGCCGTTGCCAGCGCTGGCAGTGTTCTCGTGCGAGGACGAGCCCGAAGCACCGGCGCCCTGCGCCTTCTGCCGCCTGCGCAGCGCGTCCCGGAGAGCCTTTTCCCGGCTGGTTTGCGCTCCTGCGCTGCGCATCTTGGGTCTGGTTCTCTTCATGAGGTCGTCCTCATGGCCTCGATATCCGCGAGGACGCCGGCGAACAGGAAGACAAGGGTCGCCATGATGATGAAAAACGCGATCGTCCAAAGCGGAAAGTTGTGTGCGGGCGTGCGTGCGCGGCCGAGCCCGGTGCCCCAACTCCAGCTGTCCAGTTCAGGGAGCAAATCGTCGAAGTTCGGCAGATCGTTGTCATCGCGTCCGGCGCTGCCGAAGTCCCGGCGCTTGCCGACCTCGGGCAGCGACAGGCCCTGGAAAGCTGCAATGTAGATGTTCTTTGCTTCGATTTCGGCGGGGTCGCGCAGGCTCGGCAAGCTCAACAGCATAATGAAGCGGAGGCCCGCGGCAAAAATCGTGGTGCCAAAGGCCAGCCCCAGAGAGCCGAGCATCTGCGAAGAGGCAAGTTCCGCCGTCAGCGGATCGGCAGAGCCCGTTTCCGCCAACGCCGCGAACAGGATCAGCATGCCGTAGAGCGTGCCCAGAAGGCCCAGCAGTACGACAAGGTCGGCAAAGACTTCAGTCTGGCGGAACTTGCGGTCGACGGCGTCGATATAGGTGTCACGCAAGGCGTTGTAGGTCTGCTCTCGTTTTTCTTCGGAGACGCGTTCTGTTTCTTTCAGCGTTGCCTCGGCAGCCACTTTCGCCGGAAAGCGTGCTAGGTCCGTCCACTGCGAGATGCTTTCATCTGGTGTCGGGTTCTGCTTGGAGCGGCCCTGGACGGTATAGCTCAGTCGCATCGCGGCGGTGAGGCCCCAGATCGCGAGCACTAGCGTGATCAGCTGGAACAGCCCGAAGGTGATTGCGACCACGACCAGCGCGACGACGATCCAAGCACCGTCGCCACGGTCGAACCCCTGCATCGCGCTCGCGAATTGTAGCGAGCGGTTGCAAATCTCCGGCGGCAGCGGGTTGCGCGTGCCGGTGCACAGCTGCCGCGGGCTTTCGATATCGGATGCCCGGCTCTGCGTGCAGGCCTCAATCACACGCGCGATGCTGTCGTAACTGGCGTCTTGGGAGTATCCGAACCGCAGCGGATTAAAACTGAAACTACCCAGTTCCAGTTCCTTGCAGCGAGCCTCGAGCTCAGGCGCACCCAGGGGGTCTTCGGCAGCGCCCTCCGTGGGAGGATCGGGCGGGGTCGCCACGCCGTCCTCCTGCCGCGCGAGCGCTGTCGCGATCTCCAACGCACCGGAGAAGACGACCACGCGCGTGAGCAAGTCGGTGTCGTCGCGATAGGATACAAGGGATGATGGGTCCTCCAGCCCGCCACACTCTGCTGCCTCGGCGCCGTCGGCCACCGGGAAATAGGCGTTGCACAAGGCTTGAGTGATCTGATTGTCGCGCTCATGCCAGGCCAGACTGAATAGGGAATAGGCCAGCAAGAACACGATCGGAACGGCAATCCAGGGCAGCCATAAAGGCCGCGGAGCGCGCTGTGCTGTATCGGCCTCAGGGCTCACAATCGTCGTCCAATCTCATCAGGTCGGGAAAGGCGTCATAGACGCCCAGAAGAAGCGGGGCGACGCCGCCCCTTTGCACCTCGCGCAGGGCACACAGTACTCCAGCCAGGCTGATTTCGTCACTGGCGGCGCCGGCAAAATTGCCACTCGCGCGGCCAAGCTCGGTGCTGGTCCTGACGTCGAGAGCATAGGCCATGACCGCGTCGGAGACGACCACCGTGTCCGCATCAGCCACAATGCCTGTGACCGACGGCAACGGCACGCCGCTAAGCGAGCGTAGCGCTCTCTTGACCGCTGCCATATCCGCACCGGTCAGCAGCACCATGCCCACCCCGTCGACCATCCCTCTAAACGACGCGCCGTGTTCGTTCGCGGTCTCCAGCACAAAGACGAGCTGGCCCGTCCCGCCGTTATGAAGCGTGAAGCTGTTCCCGGGCGCCGCCGAAAGCGCCGACAACAGGTTCGAGGGCTGATCGGGAAAGATCGTGCGTACCCCTAACGCGTCACTATGGCCGAAGCTGGACCCCGAGACTTCACAGCTGTCCGTGGATAAGTCGATCACTTCGCGCGGGTCATTGTCAAACTCGTCCTCGCACAGGCTGATGCGGCAACTCGCCTGGTCCGCGAAGCCGAACTGCGATCCCGGCCCGTGTACTGCAAACAGATCCTCCGTCGGCGAGAAGCCGGTCGCCATGGTAGAGGCCATTATCGTCGCGCAAAGCGTCCCGATCATCACGCCTCTCCCGGCAGAAACGTGATGAGGAAATCTGCGCCCGCTCCGCTGCAATCGGCCGATTTTTCCGTGTCCATGCCAGCCTTGACCGTCAGATCGGCACAATTTGCCGCCGAAAGGATAGGGATAAGCAATTCGACCTCGAAGCCGGACTCCGCCGTTGCCTCGGCCAATGGGCGTTGGAGGCGGCACCCCAGCATCGCGCTGTCATAGGGGACGCGGGCACTGGCATTGCTCAGTTCGCGTCGGATTCCTCGGTCGATCAGCACAATCTCAGCGATGCAGCCTGCTTCCATTGAGGGCCAAGAGATCTCGAGCATGAGATCTCGCTGCGGCATGAATTCGTACTGAGGCGCAAGGGCGCGTAGGATTGCAAATACGCCGAACAGGCAAATAAACACGTCCGCGCCCATGATTGAGATCCGTCCCATCAGTTCAGCCCGACCGCAATCCGCGTCGGCGCCGTCAGCGCATAGGTCCCATCGGCATTACGCGTCACGTCGGGCGTAAACTCGACGCCCTCCAAAAGGCCTTGGCTGAAGTCCCAGGTCACCCATTCGCGTCCCTGCGGCGTGCGATAGCGAAGGCCAATCAGGCGGATGCTCTGAAATCCTGACGCGCAACCGCCCATCACGCCGCAGCCCGGTGGATCGAAATGGACAGAAATCTGCTGTGCGGCGTGGATCGACTGCCCCGTCAACGAGCAAGTCACGCGCTGCGCCAGAGGGTGGCGCAAAATGCCCCGCAGGAGCTCTGGGTCCATGGCCGCAGCCGGGTTCTTGCCATGAAACTCGGTTACGAGTCCTGAGTGGGCCGTCGAGAAGCTGGAGCTCTTGTTTCGACCGCGCCCCAAGGCTTCACGCCCTTCATCTTCCAAGTCGAAATAGAAGTAGTCCGGGGGCCCGACGGCACCTGGTGTTGTCGGCAGAAGATATCCATCGACCAGAATCTCTCCGGGCAGAAAAAGCTGAAGGTCGTCGTTGGAAATGAGCGTTGCCCAAGGCCCCGGCAACGGCGTTAGATTGATCGTGTCAGCGAAGTTTCCACGCGTCCCCTGCAAGTCGGCCTCAGCATAAATCGTGTCTTCCAGCGCCACTTCGCCAGCAACACGAAAGCCTTGGTAACCGCGCGGATCCCTAAGTGACGGCGCGGCGGTATTGACCTGCCAGACCGCCTGAACGCTATCATCCAGCCGGCAGCGAACCTCGTTCGAAGCGTATTCGTAGCCTTCAAAACTTGCGTTGAAGTCCAACTCATAGGTCGGATTGCCGACGGCTGCCCCTTCAGAGATAATGACAGGCCAAGTGAAGTCCGCGTAGCGCGTCGCAGGCAAGGGGTCTTCTAGGTAAAGCAACTCGAGCCGTACGGTGCCCTCCCCCGGGGATTGTTCGAACCTTGTCTCTTCATAAACGAGGTAAAACAATACCACCATTACGCCAACCAGGGCTGCGGACATGTCAAACTGGATGTCGTCACTTGCGGACATCAGCGGCTCCAGGGCTAGTCGCAGGCCGGTGACGCCAAGTCCTTATCACTAACCGGTTCAAGCGTCATCGCGTGTGCGCGCTCTGCGGCATCGGTCAGGTCGAAGATCACAAGAATGCGCGCGTCGGCGTCATCCTGGTCAAATCCGTTTCGCGCCCATTGATCGGGGAAGAACTGGTTTGGCAGTCCGGGTAGGCGGTGTACGCAGAACTGGATCTCGTCGTTGCCCCGCGCGACCATTTTGCCGCTGCCGAAAAGATCAGCAAAGGAGCCGCCATCCAAGTCCGGTTGGGTCGCGTCCAGCTGAGCTGCTAGCGCTTCGGCGATCTCTACCCCGGCATTGCCGCCAGTCACGTCGATCTTGGCCCGGCCAAAGGCGTATTTGAACTCGAACCCCCCATCGCAAAGCAGGGCTGTGCCACTTCTAGTGGCATTCTCGCACCCGGTGCCCTGGGCGACGGCCTCAACGGTTTCCCGGCCAGTTCCCCCGCCGCTTCCGTCATCTTCCTCGTCCCCAGGCCCATTGCCATCGCCGCCACCGCCATCGCCAGAGCTGAACAGCGCCATCAGCAACTGTATCGCGCCAAAGATCGCACAACTGTAGGGTTCCGGCACGGCGGCGCAGAATGCCGCTGTCGCGGCCATCGCGTTCAACAGTGCATCAGCGGAATTGTCCAAACTCTCCGCTGCCCTTCGGGCGTCGTCGATGCACTCCTCCGCGCCGTCCTTGAGCCTGTTGGCGTCATTGGCCGCAACCTTCAGCACGTCTACCAGTGAGTTCGTCTGAGCCTGCGCCTCCCAATTCGCAAATGCGCCTGCGATATCATCTGCACCTTCAAGGCAGCTTTTGGCGGCCGCTTTTACATCCTCCGCAGCGGTCGCGATTGTTTTTTCCAGGGCCTCTTCGGAACATTGGCCACTGAAGGCAGACTCTGCCGTTTGCGACATCTGCTGCGTGCTGTGGTTGGCCCTGCCAAAGGCATCGACCGCATTAGCGCAGTTCAGAATGGCGTTTTTAGCCGCCGTCATCGACGGTATTTCGGCCCCGTCTACAGTAGTCTGAATCCCGTTGGCTTGGGCCGTAACGTTCTGAGCCTCGGCATCCAACTGAAACGTTTCTTGCCTGCATGCCGCCTCGGACCCGCCTGCTTGCAGGCAGCGCAGGTTTTGTAAATCAAGTGCTAGCGCCGTTTGCCGCGACTCCAAAAGCAGAAGCTTGCCCTCGATACTGGTCGGCATTTCGGCAGCGACCGTTGCGCTCGAAATGGAAAAGCCAAAAAGAAAAAGGACTAAACTACGAGAGAAAACGCTCATCCACAACTCCCTCGCTCCAAGTTCCCAAGTCGATTACAAATTGTAGCAACGGTCCCCCAAAGTAGCCTTCGAGTCAACGGGCTATTGCTCCGCCAGCCGTTGGGGGGCTCGACCATACCTGTCGTCTGGGAGCGCGTCGGCGGGGCGAGGCGGCGCCCGATGCCGAGATCGGCACAGAGGCGGTCGAATTCGTGCTCACCAGTGGCCGTGCGGCGGCGGAACCCGAACGGCCGATCAGTAAATTCTTTGCCTTGACGCACCTGGAAGGGATTAGTTGACGAGGCCATGGATGGCTTTTGAGCCGTCATGGAGCGCAGTAGTCTGCCATGGCCTGGCCTGGCTCGGGGTCCCTTCAGGTGAAGTATCAAACGCCATGGCGACGCAGACACAGAGCAAGCGCAGAGCGCGGGACCTTGCGATTGAGGAGCTTACGTGTAGCGCCACGGATGATCACATAGATCCTCGTCGGAGGGCGCTGTTCGTGGCACGCTCGATCCTGAGCGAGGTTCGAGACCAGGGGGAGCATGCTGGTCTCTCTTCGCAAGCAGGCGACAACGACGCCGAAGGTACGGGCTGCGAACCAAGCGAGCGACGAGCCGGCTTGCGTTCTGGCGGACCGTTACTGCACCTCCGATTGGACCGTCTGGAAGTGGCGCAAGCGGGCCGGCTTGCACAACCTCAGCCACACGCCGCACTGGCTACTCACGGCGGCCGAGGAGGCGGTGGCGGTGTACCTGCGGATGACCCTGCTGCTGCTGCTGCTCGACGAGTTCCTGGCGGTGGTGCGCGAGTTGCTCAAAGCGGACGTCTCGCGCTCCGGGCTCGACAACTAGTGACGCTGGCTGTTGATATATCACTCGTCTAGGAGAATGAGGTTCCACATGCGCGTCTTACTTCTTTCAGCTTATCTTCTTGTGACCTTACCGATTGTAACTGTCTGGGCGGCATCATCGCTTCTGGCAGAACGAAACGATTCACTGCCTTTTCGATCGTCCTGCGAAAGGGGCGGAGTCTTGACGCAATCGCTTCTCCGAGGCTTCTGTTCCTTTGGCGGCGCGAGCAACACCGAACCAGCTGGCGACTGCCTTGCTGCAAGTGCCCACGACGCATTTGCCGTCATCTTCAATGACATCGCGGATGAAGGTCTGGGAGGTGACGCTCCTGATACCCGAATTGAAAAGCTAGGCACTGATGGCTGTGCCCCTGATGGCGCGGAAGACGCGCTGGTGAGCGCTTATCTCGATCTGCGTGACAGGGTGATGAACAAATTACTGGGGTTTTGATGGTGCGGTTGGGCGCCAACCCCAATGCCACGGCCCTGAGAATTCCGTTGGGGCCTGTTTTTCGGTACCGCTGTTGCAGTGCGAAGTAGAAATTCGGGCAGGCGCCCGCCGATACCGTTTGAGACGATGCTGCGTATCTACTTCCTCTAGCAGTGGTATGCCCTGAGCGACCCGATCGCCGAGGAAATGCTATACGAGAGCGATGCCATGCGACACTTCGCGGTCATCGAACTCGGCGACGACCGGATCCCCGATGAGACCACGATCCTGAACTTCCGCCACCTGCTGGAGAAGCATCATCTGACGGAGAAGCTTTTCGCCGAGGTGACCCGTCACCTTGCCGACCAGCCGGTCGTAGGCCTGATAGAGAACGACAGTCTGTAGCGTTTTCCGGGTAGACCGGAGAGATACGCTTGAGTAGCCTCTCGGCAACACGGAGGAAAATCTCGTTCCGCTAATGTTAAGCATCCGGACACTGATGCAAGACTTATTTTTAGGTGGTGGAAATGATGAAAATTCTTGCACTTTCGGTACTCGGCACATTGGCCGTAGTACCGGCGCAAGCCGACAGCCATCTATCCAGTGGGTATTCAAGGTCAGATATTGACACTTCTCTGTGCGTTGGGATTTCCGAATGGACCGGTAAGATTTCTGGCCTCAAATCGGCTGGGCAGGTCTTGCAAGGCGAGCTCTACGTGGCGATGCCGGCAAGTGACTTCCAGCGTATCAAACAGGCTGGCACAGTTGAACGCGCACGACATGCGTTGACTGCAGATCAATCGCAGTGGGTTGCGGACTATCTCCGTGCGCGAGGCGATGCTGGTGTGCCAGTGTGGGTTCAGGTTGGCGTTGCAGGAGCGGGCTTCTTTCTTGCGCCCGCAGCTGGAGTGGTCATAGGCGTTGGCCAAACCTACTTCGACTGGGCACTATCTTCGTCGGACAGCACGGTTACAGCGCGTACGGTTGCTGAACGAGTGGCTCCCGGAGGAGAGATGGTTGGATACGTGGCAATCCACGGACCTGCCGGACAGGAGCGAGTTACCTACAGCTCAGTCTACGAGGTAAGTTTGGGTGATACTCGCCCGCGTCATTTGATCTGCTCAGTGACCTACCCTGTGGCAGTTGAGTAAGGTCAACACCGCGCAAGGGCACCGCGAGCGCGAGAGTCCAGCAATGAACCAGGCGAGCTCGAGAGAAAGCAATCGTATCAGACGCTATTCACGGTGAAGCGCGGCAATTGGTCAGGATTTGACCTTGCCCACTGAGCGGAGTTTTTGCGTATCTCTCTCCCTCCGCCATCTATTTTTTAATAACAACGCCTTGCATGAAATTTTCAAGGCGCACCATCTTCTGGTCCAACGCCCCAGGAGAGCTGCGAAATGACCGATACAAACACGACCGAACGAGCAAACCACACAATAGACGGCCTTGGTGCACGGCTCCGGCCAGCCGCGCATATCCAGTCGTGTCGCTTCAGCGCAACCGAACCATCGCAGGTTTCGCCACTCGGATAGCCCTGGTCGCGACGGCAATCGCCACACGGATTTTTTCCATCTGCGCGCCGAAGCTCCGCGCCGTGAGGCGGCCGCGGAGGATCTGCTTCAGCAGGGCCTCGGCCGCCTCGACGATATTGCGTAGGCCGCAACCGGTTTCCGCTGTCCACGCAATTCGAGCAGGCACTGCAATCCGCAGCGCATGGCTCTCGCTCCAAACCGCCACAGGCAGCGCCCGGCGGCGGGACAACAATCCTCGGCGGCGACGCCGAGGGCCGGGCGGCGCGGATCGCGTCTTAGGTGGTCTTGCCACCATAAGCGCCGTCCGCTGACCGACAGGCGATTGCTTGCAATCGCCGAGAGGGGGCAATCACGCGAAGGAGGCGACAAGCTCGCCTGTTTTGGCCGGATCCGAGGTGTCCTCGTCGGTCAGCGCGT